>NZ_WKEE01000082.1:0-15126 GCF_021605635.1 Stenotrophomonas sp. PA-6-5C | reverse complement strand
GCTGGGAGGGCCAGGCTTGGATCGGTACGGACCTCAATCGCGTCTGGCTCCGCAGTGAAGGCGAACGCACGGATGGTCAGACCGAGTCGGCTGATCTGGAAGTGCTCTACGGCCGCAGTATCTCCACGTGGTGGGATGTGGTGGCCGGTGTGCGTCATGACTTCAAGCCTGGGGCATCTCAAAACTTCGCCGCTATCGGTGTACAGGGCTTGGCGCCGATGAAGTTCGAAGTGTCCGCCACAGCCTATCTCGGCGAAGGGGGCCAGACTGCCGCCAATGTCGAGGCCGAGTACGAATTGCTGCTAACCAACCGGCTGATCTTGCAGCCGCTGGTGGAAGTCACCGCCTATGGCAAGAACGATCCATTGCGCGGGATAGGTTCGGGTCTGAGTACCGCTGAGGCGGGGCTACGACTTCGTTATGAGTTCACCCGAAAGTTCGCTCCCTACATCGGCGTGGTGTACGAGCGCGCGTTTGGCAATACCGCAGACATGCGACGCGAGCATGGCGAGTCCTTTGAAGACACGCGCTTGGTCATCGGCCTTCGTACCTGGTTCTAAGGGGAACTGACAATGAAATCCAACAAAAGGATGTGGGTATGGCTCGGTGCCGGCGTGGGATTGGTTGCGGTCGCGGCAACTGCCACGGTCTCTCTGGGCGTGTACAACGTGGCCGCCGACGATCCGCATAGTCGCCCGGTGTATGCGCTACTTGAAACGGCGCGCGAGCGTTCCATTGAGGTGCGCGCCGCCAAGCTTCAGGTGCCCACGAACCTGGATGATCCTGAGCGTATCCGCCAGGGTGCGGGCAACTACAACGCCATGTGCGTGACCTGCCATCTTTCGCCAGAGGCGGCGGCCACCGAGATGAGCAAGGGCCTGTACCCCGCGCCACCGAACCTAAGCAAACAGTCGGTCGCTCCAGCTGAGGCGTTCTGGGTGATCAAGCACGGCATCAAGGCCAGCGGCATGCCCGCGTGGGGCGGCAGCATGGACGATGAGTTCATCTGGAACATGTCGGCCTTCCTGCAGAAGCTGCCCACGCTGGACAAGGCCGGTTACCAGGCGTTGGTGGCCAGCAGTGATGGTCATTCGCATGGCGGCGGCGAGACGCAAGGCCACCATGACGACGAAAAGGCCGAGGATCACCCTGCCCTATTCGAGCCGGGCAACAACTCCATGCCGCATGCGCACCCGCCGGGCGTGGACGACGATCACCACGGCCCGACACCCAGCGACACGGAAGTCGGGTTGGTGAGCCACGGCCATCCCGACGGCAAGGTGGAGTCGCACCCTGCACCACACACGCCCGTGGCCGATGACGGCCATGCGCACACCCATTGATCTCCTTGGAGCCCACGCAATGAACGCAACAGCAATCTCGTTCACCCTCGCACTGGCACTGGCCGTCGTGTCCCCCGCAATGGCGCAGGCGACACAGCCGCACGCACATCACCCCGCTGCCGCGGCATCTGCGGACGTCGACGTCCCAGTCACTGCAGAGGCCGCGGTCGCCGTAGCGGAGCGTTTCAACAGGGCCCTGTCTAGCGGCGATCTGGCCACGGTCGAAGCCCTGCTCGCTGCCGACGTCCTCATCCTCGAGTCCGGGGGTGCCGAGCGCAGCCGCGAGGAATATCTGGGTCATCACGCAGTCAGCGATGCGGCATTCCTCAAGGGCGCCCATCGCCAGCTGCTCCGTCAGCGTGCACGCACCGCTGGTGAGTTCGCATGGGTCGGAACCGAAAGCGAGCTGCACGCCCAGAAAGACGGTAAGCCACTGACCGTCCAGAGCACCGAGACCATGGTGCTGAAGCAGACCACCGACGGTTGGCGGATCGCCCACATCCACTGGTCTTCGCGGACCAAGCGCTAAGCGGAGAACCAGAAATGAAAACCTGCAGATTGAACCGACTGGCGTGGGCGGCTTTTGCGGTCGCCGGCCTGGGTGCCTGCACCCAAGCGGCTACACCCGCGCAATCCACCATCGCGCCCACTGCACAGGTCGTCCCGGAAACAGCCGACGCGACTCCAGCCGCCCTGCCACGCATGACCGTCCACAAGACCCCGACCTGCGGGTGCTGCGGTAGCTGGATCGACCACGTGAAGAAGGCGGGGTTCACCGTGGATGTGCATGACATGGATGACCTGGGTCCGGTCAAGGAGCGCCTGGGTGTCCCCTATGCAAAGGGCTCCTGCCACACGGCCGAGGTCGACGGATACGTCATCGAAGGCCATGTCCCGGCCGAGGACATCAAGCGCCTCCTCGAAGAAAAGCCGGACGCACGCGGCCTGGTCCTGCCCGGAATGCCGCTCGGTTCGCCGGGCATGGAGGTCCCGGAAGGACGCCAGCAGCCGTATACGGTCGAGCTGGTCCATCACGACGGAACCACCGAACCCTTCGCACAGCATTGATCCGCAAGAGCAACAGGGGGCGGTGTTGCGGGCGCGCCGATTCTCGTCCGCGATGAAGCAGGAGATCCACATGACTCACCATTCCGAAGACCACCGGTCTCAGGCCATGAACGAGTGCATCGACAACTGCACGCAATGCCACGCGATTTGCCTTGAGACCATCAACTATTGCCTGAGCAAAGGAGGTGCCCACGCAGCCCCGGAGCACATCGCCCTGCTGGCGACGTGTGCCGATATCTGCGCCACCAGCGCCGACGCCATGTTGCGTGGCGCCAGCGCTCACTCGGTGGTTTGCAGTGCCTGCGCGGAGATCTGCCGCCAGTGCGCCGAAGCATGCGACGCCATGAACGACCCGGAGATGGCGCGCTGCGCCGAAGTTTGTCGCCGTTGCGCGGAAAGCTGCAGCGCCATGGCGGCTTGACGCGTCGAGGATCCCGCCTGAGCGGCGGGATCCTCATCTCAAATATCAAAAGCCGACCAACCGTGGTTTCGGTGACAGCCCGACACCTAACGCTTGTCGGATCCAACACAGCACGGCGCCGAACGGGGCTTTGCATCACATTCGCAATGAGGATTTATCCCTATGAAATCATCAAACGTCCTTCGCTCCTTCGCGCTCGTCCTCGCGATTGCGGCTGGGCAGTTCTCCCTGCAGATCGCGCACGCCCACGCCGCGCTGCAGCAGTCCACACCGGCGGCAAATGCGGTGGTGGCTTCGCCGGGCCAGATCGATCTCGTGTTCAACGAAACATTGATTCCGCGGGCGTCGCGTCTCAAGTTGCTCATGAAGCACGGCAGTTCCACCATGCCGATCGAGAATTTCACGACCGAGATCGTCAACAACGGTAAGACCCTGCGTGCCAAGTTGCCCCAGCCGCTGACTCCGGGCGTCTATACCGTGGAATACCGCGCCGTCGGTGGTGACAACCACCCCATGCCGGGCAGCTTCAGCTTCACGGTGCGCTGAGGAGTCGCGAATGTTCGACCTGTCGGCTTATGCACTGAGATTCCTGGAATACCTTGTCATCATGGTTCTTTTCGGGGTTCCACTCTTCGGTTGGTACGGGTCGCGTCGATCGGCACTCGCCGACGCCTTGGCCGGGTGGTCACTCATGGGCGTTCTATTGGCGGGTGCCGTAGCCGGTCTCGTGCTCACCGGGCTCGATGTCGTCTTCAAGACCGCGGGCATCATGGGAATGCCGCTTGCCGAGGTTGATCGCGCATCGCTTGGCTGGTATCTGCTCGAGACGTCCGCGGGCCGGGCAGCCATGGCGAGAGGCGCGCTGCTGGTCGCCCTGATGTTCGTGCTCGGATGGCATCGTCGCCGCGGGAAGGTGGAGACCGCCTTCCCGCTGGGGGCGATGCTGGCGGGCGGCGCACTCGCTTCGCTGGCATGGAACGGCCACGCCGCCGCTGGCGAGGGCTTGGCAGGCGCGGTCCGGCTTGCTGCAGGCATCGTCCATCTTCTCGCGGCAGGCGGCTGGATCGCAGCGGTCCTGATGTTCCTTGCCATGCTGCTGCGCGGCAAAGAGACGAACGGCAGCGGGCGTCTGCGATCAACGCATGACTTTCTGCATGGTTTTTCGACGCTGGGAACGATCTTCGTTGGTGCGCTCATCGTGTCCGGCATCGCGCACTACGGGGATCTCACCGCGTGGTCGTTTTCGGCCCTGTTCCAGAGCACCTACGGGAAGTTGCTGCTGTTCAAACTGGCCCTGTTCGCTGGAATGCTGGGTTTGGGAGCGCTGCACCGATGGACGCTGGTGCCGCGCTTGGAACGAGCGCTGACCAGCGGAGATCCCGCGCAGGAGGTGCGGGCTTTGCGGCAGAGTGTTACGGCTGAGGCCGCGCTGGCCATCTTGATCCTGATTGTTGTTTCAGTGCTCGGGACGCTCAGCCCCGAATAGCTGTGTAACCCGCAATGGCACACTGCCTTGGCAGTCCATCCCCACTAAAGCGAGCATCGGCATGAACTCACCGTCGTCCCATGACCATCACCATTCTGCAGGCGCAGCCCCTGTCGAGGCTGCGGATGGACGGGTCACCGATCCGGTCTGTGGCATGCAGGTCGATCCCGCCACGACGCAGCATCATGCGACCCACGCCGACACACCTTTCCACTTCTGCTCGGAGCGATGCCGCGCGAAGTTCGTGGCCGATCCGGAGCGCTATCTGACGCCCCAGGACGAACCCGAGGTGGCACAGCCCCGCGCCATCTACACCTGCCCGATGCACCCGGAAGTCCGGCAACAAGGTCCAGGCAACTGTCCCTTCTGCGGCATGGCGCTGGAGCCGGAAATGCCGAGCCTGGAGGACGATGACAATCCGGAACTTCGCGACTTCTCGCGCCGGTTCTGGTGGACGCTTCCGCTGACTGTGGTGACGCTCGTGCTGGCCATGTTCGGCCAGTACCTCCCGCGTGTCGTGCTGGGCGACGTGCAGATCCTGCCGTTGTCGATCGACGTGCAGACCTGGGTCGAGCTGGTCTTGACCACACCAGTCGTGCTGTGGGCCGGCTGGCCGTTCTTCGAGCGCTGCGTGCAGTCGATCCGCAACCGCAGCCCGAACATGTTCACCCTCATCGGGATTGGCGTTGCGGCCGCCTTTGGCTACAGCCTGGTCGCCACGCTGGCACCCGGCTTGTTCCCACCGTCGTTTACCGAACATGGGCGCGTCGGGGTGTACTACGAGGCGGCGGCGGTGATCGTTTCGCTGACCCTGCTCGGCCAGATGCTGGAACTGCGGGCGCGCTCGAAAACGTCCGCGGCGATCAAGGGCCTGCTTGGCCTGGCGCCGAAGGAAGCCCGGCGGGTCAACGCCGACGGCACCGAGGAAGACATCCCGCTGACCCACGTCCACGTCGGCGACCACCTGCGCGTGCGTCCCGGCGAGAAGGTGCCGGTGGATGGCGAAGTGGTGGAAGGCCGCTCCAGCGTCGACGAGTCGATGCTCACGGGTGAACCGATTCCGGTCGAGAAGACCGCAGGCGACCAGGTCATCGGCGCGACCCAGAACGGCACCGGCGCGCTGGTGATCCGCGCCGCCAAGGTGGGCTCCGACACCGTGCTGTCGCAGATCGTGCAGCTGGTCGCGCAGGCGCAGCGCTCCCGCGCGCCGATGCAGCGGATGGCCGATATCGCGGCCTACTGGTTCGTGCTCGCGGTGCTGGCGATCGCGGTGGCCACCTTCTTTATCTGGGGCTCCTTCGGTCCGGAGCCGGCCTGGACCTTTGCGGTGCTCAACGCGGTCTCGGTACTGATCATCGCCTGCCCCTGCGCGCTGGGCCTGGCGACGCCGATGTCGATCATGGTCGCCACGGGCAAGGCGGCGCAGGTGGGCGTGCTGTTCCGCGACGCCGAGGCCATCGAGCACATGCGCCGCATCGACACCCTGATCGTCGACAAGACCGGCACCCTCACCGAGGGGCGCCCCGCCTTCAAGGAAGTCGTGGCCTTCGAGGGCTTCGACGCCGACCGGGTCTTGCACCTGGCCGCCAGCCTGGACCAGGGCAGCGAGCACCCGCTGGCCGACGCCATCGTCGCCGAGGCTCGACGCCGGAACTTCGAGTTCGACCGCGTGGAGGACTTCGACTCGGTGACCGGCATGGGTGTGCGCGGGTCCGTGGCCGGCCATGCGCTTGCGCTGGGCAATACCGCGCTCATGGACGACCTGGGCGCCAATCCCGCTGCGCACGTCGACGTGGCCGAGCGGATGCGCCGCGAGGGCGCGAGCGCCATGTTCCTGGCCGTGGACGGGCGCCTGGCGGGGCTGGTCGCGGTTGCCGACCCGATCAAGGCGTCGGCCGCGGCGGCCATCAACGAGCTCCACGCCGCCGGGCTGCGCATCATCATGGCCACCGGCGACGGGCTCACCACCGCACGGGCCGTGGCCACCGAGCTGGGCCTGGACGAGGTGCATGGCGAAGTCCGCCCCGAGGACAAGGCCGAGCTGGTGCAGCGCCTCAAGCGCGAAGGCCGGCGGGTGGCGATGGCGGGCGACGGCATCAACGACGCCCCGGCGCTCGCCGCGGCCGACGTCGGCATCGCCATGGGCACGGGCACCGACGTCGCGATGTCCAGTGCCCAGATCACCCTGGTCAAGGGCGACCTGCGGGGCATCCTGCGCGCCCGGAAGATCTCCCAGGCCACCGTGGCCAACATGAAGCAGAACCTCACCTTCGCGTTCCTCTACAACGCGCTGGGGGTGCCGGTCGCGGCCGGGGTGCTCTACCCCGCATTCGGGATCTTGCTGAGCCCGATGGTCGCGGCGCTTGCGATGAGCTTGAGCTCGGTGTCGGTGGTGGCCAACGCCCTTCGCCTTGCCAAGTCGGCCGCCGTACCGTCCTCGCCGACCACATCTGTGCCGCGCCAGCCCCTGGGCCTGGCCAAGGATTGACTTGGATCAATTGCATCGGTTCCAGTAAGAGGTAAGCTCACGCCATGGTCCGCATCCGCCATCGGAACTTGTTCCAGCGCACCGCCCTCCTCGCGATGGTGGCCCTGCTCTGGTCCCAGTTCGCGCTCGCAGGCCATGGCGATTGCCTGGATCTCCCAGTCACGCCGGCGGCGTTTGTCGCTGCCGCCACCGACACCCGACACGACCATGGCCACGGCTGCGATGCCGAGCTCCCCTCAGCGAGCAAGGCAGTGTGCGACGCGCACTGCACCGAGGGTGACATCTCGGCGGACAGTGGGCGCATCCCTTCGATTCCGCCGCTGCTGGCCGAAGCCTGGTTCTCCTGGCTTGCGATCGCCGCGATTGCGGATGCTGCGCCAGGTGTCACGGCTACATGGGTGGATTCGCCGCCCAGACCCGCCTGGCACCGACCTACCGCCCATCCAGCGGCACTCCTGCTGATCTGATGCCTGGACGCTGACTGCTCCGCACGTCTGTGCGGCGCAGTCCTGTGCGTTCGCGCCGTGGCTGCGTCACGGCATGTGTTCCTGCCCTCGTCCGAGCGACCTGCGTCGCGTCGGCCCAAGGACACTGATATGGCATCCCCGTTCGACCGACTGCCGGCCAGGCGCCTGCACCCTCGCCCTCTGTCCCGCCGTCTGCCACCGCTCCGGCACCTTCTTGCCGGCGTGCTTGCCGGCGCCTTGTGGGCCCTGGCGCTGCCGGTGACCGCCACCGAACCCGTCCCGGGGCACAGCCTCGAGTCGATCCGCGCCTGGGTTCTGGAACACAACCCGGAATTGCGGGCCATGGACTTCGAGGCCCAGGCCGCCGAAGCACGGATCCAGCCAGCGGGCGCCCTACCCGACCCGACGGCTTCCCTTGGATTCCGCGGCCTCGATCCGGACAAGCCCTGGCGCTCCGCCGGTGCCGAGCGCGAGGTCAACTACGCGCTGCGCCAGCGCCTCCCGCTTTGGGGCAAGCGCGCCCTGGCGCGGACCGCGGCCAGCCAGGACGCGGTCGCGGTCGGACTCGATCGCCTCACCACTGCGCGCGACTTGCTGGCCGACGCCGAGGCGGCCTACGCACGCTACTGGCATGCCGACCAGGCCGTGGCCGTGCTTGATCGCCGCATCGCCCTGCTCCGCCAGGTGGAAGAGATGGCCGGCGTGCGCTACGCCCTGGGTCGCGCGGCGCAGCAGGATGCCATCCGCGCCCAGGTCGAGCAGACCAGCCTCCAGCGCGAGCGGATCGAACGCCTCGCGACCAAGCAGGAGGCGGCCGCCACCTTGAACGCGGTGCTGGGGCGCCGGTCCGATGCACCGCTGGCGACTCCCGACGAGGCGCCGCGCCTCGCCGTCCACAGCGCCTCGCTTGCCGAGGCACTGGATGACGCCGATGCGCATCCCGCGGTGCGCTCGCAGCAGGCTCGCGCCGAGGCGGCGCGCACGAACGTGGTACTGCAGCGTCGCAACCGCTTTCCCGACATCACCCTGGGCGTGGGTGCGATGCAGTTCGGCAACGGCATCGAGAGCACCGAGCTGATGTTCGAGGTCGAGATCCCGTTCCAGCAGCGTGCCCGCCGCGAGCGCGAGCGCGAATCGCGCCTGCTCGAAGACGCAGCGCTTGCCCGCAGGGACGCCACGCTGCGGGCCGTCGAGGAACGCGGCGCTTCCGCCTGGTCGCAGTGGACCAACGCGCGCGAGCGTCGCGGACTGATCGAGAACACGCTGCTGCCGCAGGCCGACGCCACCTGGCAGTCCGCCCTGGCCAGCTACCAGGTCGGTGAAGTCGACTTCGGGACGCTGCTGGAAGCACTCAATGAATGGCAGGGCGCCGACCTCGCACGGGTCGATGCACTGCGTGACGAACTGTTGGGCGCCGCCGCCGTGCGCGCCATCGAAGGAGAGATCCGATGACCCGTGTCCAGACCCTGTCGCTCGCCATCGGCGTTGCACTCGCCGCCCTCGCCGTCGGCTGGATTGCCGGCCGCGCCACGAACGACTCCCCGACCGCGGGCACGTCGATCGACGGCCCGGCCGCAGAACGCAAGGTGCTCTATTACCGCAATCCCATGGGCTTGGCGGACACGTCGCCGGTGCCGAAGAAGGATTCGATGGGTATGGACTACGTCCCGGTCTATGCCGACGACGCACCGCCGGCGGCACCGGGCACGGTGGTGCTGCCGCCGGACAAGGTGCAGGCGCTGGGCGTGCGCACCGAAGCGGTCAAGCGCGGAGCCCTGTCCGCTACCGTGCGCACCAGCGGCACGGTCGAGGTCGACGAGACCCGGCAGTACGCGATCGCCCCGCGCTTCGAAGGCTGGGTGGAGCGGCTGTACGCGAACCAGACCGGCATGCGGGTCAGCGCCGGGCAGCCGCTGCTCTCCGTCTACAGCCCGCAGCTGGCCGCGGCGCAGCAGGAATACCGGCTGGCCGACGAGACCGCCCGCAGGCTGGCCGGGTCCGATCCCGCGAGCGCGGCGTCGATGGTCCGCCTGCGCGATGCCGCCCGCACCCGCCTGCGCAACTGGGAAATCAGTGACGCGCAGATGGGCAAGACGGGCCTGGTGCTCACCGCGCCCGCGGACGCGGTCGTGATCGAGAAGCCGGTGGTCCAGGGCGCGCGTTTCGAGCCCGGCGAAACCATCCTGCGCCTGGCGGACCTGTCGAAGGTGTGGGTGATCGCCAAGGTGCCGGCGGCGCAGGCCGCGGGTATCCAGCCCGGCCAAACGGCCCGCTTTGAAACCGTGGCCCTGCCGGGCCAGGTGGCCGAGGGCGAGGTCACCTTCGTGCAGCCCGTCATCGATGCGATGACGCGCACCGTGGATGTGCGCATCGCCCTGCCCAACCCCGCTGGCGACCTGCGGCCCGGGCTGTATGGGACGGTGGTGCTGGAGGAGCCGGGGGCTGGACCGGTCCTGACCGTTCCGCGCTCGGCCGTGCTCGACAGCGGCACGCGCCAGGTGGTGCTGGTCGAGACCGGCCCTGGCCGCTTCGCACCGCGCGATGTCAGCCTGGGGCGGCGCGGCGGCGATCGCATCGAGATCCTCGACGGCCTGACCGAGGGCGAGCAGGTCGTGGTCTCCGCCAACTTCCTGATCGACGCCGAAAGCAACCTGCAGTCGGCACTCCAGGGTCTTGAGGGTCACACAGGACACGGCGCGCCTTCGGGCACCGCTGAGGATCCACACGCCGGGCACGGCGAGGACGCCGCCGACCCGCACGCAGGTCATGGTGACGAGGCCTCTGATCCGCACGCCGGTCATTCCATGCCGGCTACCCCGGAAGAGACTCCGCCCGCCCCCACCGGCCACGAGGGGCACTGACATGCTTGGCCGTCTCGTTGAATGGTCGGTGCGCAACGTCTTCCTGGTGCTGCTGATGGCGCTGGCGATTGTCGCCGGTGGCATCTACGCACTGATGAACACGCCGCTGGACGCACAACCGGATCTGTCGGACGTGCAGGTGATCGTGTTCACGGAGTACCCGGGGCAGGCGCCCCAGGTGGTCGAGGACCAGGTCACCTATCCGCTGACCAGCGCCCTGCTCGCGACGCCGAAGTCGAAGGACGTCCGCGGCTTCTCGTTCTTCGGCGCCTCCTTCATCTACGTCATCTTCGAAGAAGGCACGGACCTGTACTGGGCGCGCTCGCGCGTGCTCGAGAACCTCAACGTCGCGTCGAAAAACCTGCCGGCTGGCGTGGCACCGGCACTGGGACCCGACGCGTCCGGCGTGGGCTGGGTCTACCAGTACGTGCTGCAGAGCGACCGCCACTCGCTGGACGAGCTGCGCGCGATGCAGGACTGGTACCTGCGTTACCAGCTCACCACCGCGCCCGGCGTGGCCGAGGTCGCCAGCGTCGGCGGCTTCGTGCGCCAGTACTCGATCACCGTCGATCCGGTCCGGCTGCGCGAGTTCGACATCCCGATTTCACGCGTGTCCGAGGTGATCGCCGAGAGCAACCGCGACGTCGGCGGCCGCGTGATCGAGATGGCCGAGACCGAGTACATGGTGCGGGGCCGCGGCTACCTGCGCGGTATCGAGGATATCGAGAGCCTGGTTCTGCGCGCCGAAGGGGGCGCACCGGTGCTGATCGGCGACGTCGCCCGGGTCGAACTGGTACCCGATGAGCGCCGTGGCATCGTCGACCTGGACGGCGAAGGCGACGTTGTGGGCGGGATCGTCATTGCGCGCTTCGGCGAAAACGCCCTGGCCGTGATCGGGGGGGTGAAGGACAAGATCGCCCAGCTTGCGAGTGGACTCCCCGAGGGCGTCAGCGTCCAGGCGGTCTACGACCGCTCCGATCTCATCGTGCGCGCGATCAAGACGCTACGCACGACGCTGCTCGAGGAGAGCCTGATCGTCGCACTGGTGTGCCTGGTATTCCTGTTCCATGCGCGCAGCGCGCTGGTCGCGATCGTCATGCTGCCCGTCGGCGTGCTGATCGCGGTGATCGCGATGCGCATGCTGGGCATGAACTCCAACATCATGAGCCTGGGCGGCATCGCGATCTCGATTGGCGTGATGGTCGACGCGGCGATCGTGATGATCGAGAACGCGCACAAGCACATCGAGCGCTCCGACGGCTCCCGCAGCCGGACCCAGCTGATCATCGATGCCTGTCGCGAGGTCGGGCCGGCGCTGTTCTTCAGCCTGATGATCATCACCGTCTCGTTCCTGCCCGTGTTCGCCCTGGAGGCTCAGGAAGGTCGCCTGTTCAAGCCGCTGGCCTTCACCAAGACCTTCGCGATGGCCGGTGGCGCGCTGTTGTCGATCACGCTGGTACCGGTACTCATGCTGCTGTTCGTGCGCGGCAAGATCGTGCCCGAGCACAAGAATCCGGTGAACCGGTTCCTGGTTGCGGCCTATCGGCCGGTGATCAACGTCGTTCTGCGGCATCGCATGGCCACAATCATGTTTGCGTTGGCCGCCCTGTTTGCAAGCCTGTGGCCTGCATCGCGGCTGGGCAGCGAGTTCATGCCAACCCTCAACGAAGGCACGCTGCTGTACATGCCCGCGTCGCTTCCGGGCATGTCGGTGACCAAGGCCTCGGAGCTGCTGCAGCAGCAGGACCGGATCATCAAGGGCTTCCCGGAAGTGGAGTCGGTGTTCGGCAAGGCGGGCCGTGCCCTGACGGCCACCGATCCCGCACCGCTGGAGATGTTCGAGACCGTCATCAACCTCAAGCCCGAGGACGAATGGCGGGACGGCATGACCACCGACAAGCTCATCGCCGAGATGGACGCGGCGCTGAAGTTCCCGGGCGTCGCCAACTCCTGGACGATGCCGATCAAGGCGCGCACCGACATGCTGGCCACCGGCATCCGCACGCCCGTGGGCATCAAACTCTTCGGCACGGACCTTGAGCAACTCGACGCGCTGGCCACCGAGATCGAAGCCGTGGTGCGCGAAGTGCCGGGCACGACCAGCGCGTTCGCCGAACGCCTGACCGGCGCCTACTACCTCGACATCACCCCCGACCTTGGCAGCCTGGCCCAGTACGGCGTCACCCTGGGCGAGGTGCAGAACGTGGTGGCCGCCGCGCTGGGCGGCGAGATCGTCACCACCATCCTCCAGGGCCGCGAACGCTTCAGCGCGATCGTGCGCTATCCCCGCGAACTCCGCGACGATCCGCACCGGATAGGCAGCCAAGTCCTTGTGCCGGTGCCCGGCGGCGCCCAGGTGCCGCTGGGCGAACTGGCGCGGATTGAGGTCAGGAAGGGTGCGCCGAGCATCCGCACCGAGAACGCGATGCTGGCGGCGTACATCTACGTCGACACCCGAGAGAGCGATCTCGGCCGCTACGTGAAGGCTGCGCAGGAAGCGGTCACCGAGCAGGTGCAGTTCCCGCCTGGCTACTACGTGACCTGGAGTGGACAGTACGAATACATGCAACGTGCCGCGGAGAAGATGCGTGTCGTCGTTCCGGTGACGCTGGCGCTGATTTTCCTGCTGCTGTACCTCAACTTCCGCCGTGTCACCGAGTCGCTGATCGTGATGCTGTCGGTGCCCTTCGCACTGGTCGGTGGCATCTGGCTGATGTGGATGCTCGACTACAACACCAGCGTCGCGGTGATCGTGGGCTTCATCGCGCTGGCCGGCGTCGCCGCGGAAACCGGCGTGGTGATGCTGATCTACCTCGACCACGCACTTGAAGCGCGTGCCGCGCAGAGGCAGGCCGAAGGCCGGGCACTGGATTCACGGGACCTGCGCGAGGCCATCATCGAAGGCGCGGTCGACCGCGTGCGCCCGAAGATGATGACCGTGGTCGCGATCATGGCGGGCCTGCTGCCCATCATGTGGAGCAGCGGTACTGGCTCGGAAGTCATGCGCCGAATCGCTGCGCCGATGGTAGGTGGCATGGTGTCTTCGACCATCCTCACCCTGGTCGTGATCCCGGCGCTGTACTCGCTGATCAAGCAGCGGCAGCTGGCCAGGAAGCCGCACCCCTCCTCCGCACTACCCAAGGAGAAGTAGTGATGGGGCCGTTCAACGCAGGCAGGGACCGACGGCTCATGCAACTGTGGCCGCGAACATCCGTCCGTCCACGGCCAATTCGCGCGTTACTGGCTTCGCCCACCGCAAGGCCGGTTGACCTGTGTGCGAGACACAGGTCTAGCCTGATCAACACCTCGCCGGGAGCAAGCCGATGACGACCAAGGAAGAAGTGACGCTGCCGCTGATGACGGTCCGCCAGCTGGCACGGCAGGGCGATGTCACGGTGCATGTGGTGCGCAACTACCTGCGGCGCGGTCTGTTGCAAGCGGCCACGCATACCGAGGGCGGCTACCAGTTGTTCTCCACCTCGGAGCTCCTTCGCCTGCACTTCATTCGCACGGCGCAACACCTTGGCTTCACGCTGGGGGAAATCGAGGAAATCATCCACCACAGCCTGCTGCGACATAGTCCCTGTCCGCTTGTGC
The DNA here is from genome assembly GCF_021605635.1 of Stenotrophomonas sp. PA-6-5C. NCBI lineage: Bacteria > Pseudomonadati > Pseudomonadota > Gammaproteobacteria > Lysobacterales > Lysobacteraceae > Stenotrophomonas > Stenotrophomonas sp. PA-6-5C. The sequence goes on along the minus strand of NZ_WKEE01000082.1, from coordinate 1,395 downwards.
GGGACATCATTCGGCGCAGGCTCGACGACACCCGCCAACAACTGGACAGGCTGCTCGCCATGCACGGACGAATGGAGCGTGCCATCCACGCCTGGGCGGAGCTTCCGGACTCCATTCCGACTGGCGATGACGTCTGCGCATTGATCGAATCTGTTGCCGCTGCTGAAGGCGGCGGGTTCGTCAAGTCCACCCCCCGGCGACTTCTTGGACGCCGCCCCACAGAGGAGAATTTGCCATGACAGCCTCCAGTCCTGCCCCCTCAGGCTCCCGACGCTGGGTCTTCTGGATCTTCCTGGCGCTGGCCGTGTTCTATCTCGCCGTCGAGCACCGCGCCCACCTTGGGGGGACGCTTCGCTGGTTGCCCCTGGCCATCCTGCTGCTATGTCCCTTGATGCATGTGTTCATGCACAAGGGGCATGGCGGTCATGGAGGTTCCGGAAGTCATGGGCGCGACGGCAATGCCGACGACACACCCCATGGCCAGCATGAGAGCCGTAGCAAGCGGGCACTGAACGACGAAACGTCCGACACCTCGAACGGAGGGCACTGACATGCAGGCACCCGACTCCGGCTACGGTCTTTGGCTCCTCGCCGCCATCAACGCCGCGTTCTTCATCTTCTTCGCCTGGAGCTTCTACAAACCGCTGACCCGTTGGGACTGGCGTGGGTTCGGTATGTTCTCCGCCTTCGTCGTGGCCCTGTTCGCGGAAATGTATGGCTTCCCGCTGACGCTGTACGTCCTGGGCGGCTGGCTCAGCGCCAACTATCCGCAGGTGGACTGGCTGAGCCATGACGCGGGCCATCTGCTCGAGATGTGGTTCGGCTGGCGCGCCAACCCGCATTTCGGCCCATTCCACATCGCAAGCTTCGTCCTGATCGGCGGCGGCTTCTGGCTGCTGTCGGCCGCCTGGCCGGTGCTGTATCGGGCACAGCGTGAAGGCCGGCTCGCCCGCGAGGGCGTGTATGCGCGCATGCGTCACCCGCAGTACGTCGCCTTCCTGCTCGTGCTGACCGGTTTCCTGCTGCAGTGGCCCACGCTGCTCACGCTCGCCAGCTATCCAGTGCTCGTGTGGGCCTATGCCCGCCTGGCGCGTCGTGAGGAAAAAGACTGCTTGAGCCGCTTCGGCGACGACTACGTCCGCTACATGCAGGAAGTGCCGGCCTTCATCCCGCGACGCCGGCGCGGCCCCGCTCCATCCCAAGGAGAAACCCGATGACGCACGTCCACAAACCCACTGTGCGCACGCGCACCTGGCCCATCGGCGACATGGTGAGTGCCGGCTGCGCGCGCACGCTGGAGAAGGCCGTGGCCGCGCTGCCTGGAGTCAACGCCACCAGCGCGAATTTCGCTACCGCGACCCTGCAGGTGTCCTACGACCCGGCCCGCCTGTCGGC
>NZ_WKEE01000081.1:0-15506 GCF_021605635.1 Stenotrophomonas sp. PA-6-5C | reverse complement strand
CATCGTCGGACGCGGCAGTGGTGTAGAAGAGACGGGCAGGACACGCCGTGAACCCATCCATGGGGGCTCGTAGGCGCCATCCATGGCGCCTGCGGTCCTGCAGCGGCCCGCCCCCGCCTCTCGACAGTTGGCTGGTGGCGCGGACGGGAAGGGCGGAATCAAGAGCAGGGCAGAAACAAAAAAGGCAGCCGAGGGCTGCCTTTTTCGTTTCCGGAGCATCCACGCATGGCGTGGATCTACTGCCTTTGCTCACCCCTCCGCTGCGCGGAATGTTGGGTGGTCCGGGTGGGTGAGACTGACCGGGACTGTCAGCGGCATGGATGCCGCTGCCAAGCCTACAGGGATGTACTTGCGGCGTGTCCCGAGCAGTCTCACCCACCCGGGCCCACAGCCAGCCAACAATCAGCCGGCAACGCTTTGAACCTTACAGCGCCTCGAAAATGCCGGCTGCGCCCATGCCGGTGCCGATGCACATGGTCACCATGCCGTACTTCTGCTGGCGACGACGCAGGCCGTGCAGCAGGGTCGCGGTACGGATCGCACCGGTCGCACCCAGCGGGTGGCCCAGGGCGATCGCGCCGCCCAGCGGATTGACCTTGCTCGGGTCCAGGCCGCAATCGCGGATCACCGCCAGCGACTGGGCCGCGAAGGCTTCGTTGAGCTCGATCCAGTCCAGCTGGTCCTGGGTCAGGCCGGCCTGCTTCAGCGCCTTCGGAATCGCGGCGATCGGGCCGATGCCCATCACTTCCGGGCGCACGCCGGCCACCGAGAAGCTGACGAAACGGGCCAGCGGGGTCAGGCCGTAATCCTTGATCGCCTGTTCCGACGCCAGCAGCACCGCGCCGGCGCCATCGCTCATCTGCGAGGAGTTGCCGGCGGTGACGGTGCCGCCGAACAGGCCGTTGCGGAACACCGGGCGCAGCTTGGCCAGGCCTTCAGCGGAGGAATCCGGACGCGGGCCTTCGTCGGTGTCGGCCACCTTGTTGCGGGTGATGATGCGCTTGCCGTCGGCCAGGTCGGGCTGGTGCGAGACGATCTCGTACGGGCTGATCTCGTCCTTGAAGTCACCATTCTGGATGGCAGCCATGGCCTTCTGGTGCGAGGCCAGGGCGAACGCGTCCTGGTCTTCGCGCGAGACCTTCCACTCTTCAGCGACCTTCTCGGCGGTGATGCCCATGCCGTAGGCGATGGCGACGTGGTCGTTGTCGAACACGCTCGGGGCCATCGCGATCTTGTTGCCCATCATCGGCACCATCGACATCGATTCGGTGCCGCCGGCCAGCATCAGGTCGGCATTGCCGAGGCGGATCGCGTCGGCCGCCTGCGCCACGGCCTGCAGGCCGGAGGAGCAGAAGCGGTTCACGGTCTGCGCGGCTATGGTGTTCGGCAGGCCGGCCAGCAGCACGCCGATGCGGGCGACGTTCATGCCCTGCTCGGCTTCCGGCATCGCACAGCCGATGATCGCGTCATCGATGCGGTTGACGTCCACGCCCGGTGCCTGCGCGACGACGCTGCGCAGCACGTGGGCAAGCATGTCATCGGGGCGGGTGTTGCGGAACATGCCCTTGGGCGCCTTGCCAACCGGGGTGCGGGTGGCGGCGACGATGTAGGCGTCCTGGATTTGCTTGGTCATTGCAGTGATCTCTTGAGTTTTTACCGGCGTGCCGACCAAGGTCGGCACCTACCAGAAGCAGGGGACGGTGCCGCCCCGAATCAGGGGCGGCACCCACCATCAATCAATTACGCAGCGGCTTGCCGGTCTTGAGCATGTGCGCGATGCGGGCCTGGGTCTTTTCCTGCTGGGCCAGTTCGACGAAGTGCTTGCGCTCCAGGGTCAGCAGCCACTCTTCATCGACCAGGGTGCCGCGGTCGACCTTGCCGCCGCACAGCACGGTGGCGATGCGCTCGGCGATCTCGTAGTCGTACGGGCTGATGAAGCGGCCTTCCAGCATGTTGACCAGCATCATCTTGAAGGTCGCGATGCCGACGTCACCGGCCACCTGGATGCGGCGTGCCGGCAGCGGCGGACGGTAGCCCGCTTCGGCCAGCGCACGTGCTTCGGCCTTGGCGATGTACAGCGCCTCGTAGCTGTTGAACACCACCTTGTCGGTGCTGCGCAGCAGGCCCAGTTCCTGGGCGTTGACCGCCGAGTTGGACACCTTGGCCATCGCCACGGTCTCGAAGGTCTTCTTCAGTTCGGCGAACACGTCACCGCCCGGGCCTGCGGCCTGCGAGGCGCGCACGGCCAGTTCCTTCAGGCCACCACCGGCCGGCAGCAGGCCGACGCCGGCTTCGACCAGGCCGATGTAGCTTTCCAGGAAGGCCACGGTCTTGGCGCTGTGCATCTGGAATTCGCAACCGCCACCCAGGGCCAGGCCACGCACCGCAGCCACCACCGGCACCAGCGAGTACTTGATGCGCTGGCTGGTGCGCTGGAAGTTGTGCACCATTTCCTCGAACTGGTCGACCTTGCCGGCCTGCAGCAGGCCGAGCGCACCGGCCAGGTCGGCACCGGCGGAGAAGGGCTCCTTCTGCTGCCAGATCACCAGGCCCTGGAAGTCCTTCTCGGCGCGCGTGACGCACTCCTGCAGGCCGTCCAGCACGTGGTCGGACACGGTGTTCATCTTGGTCTTGAAGCTGACCACGGCGATGCCATCACCGTCGTGCCACATGCGCAGGCCGTCGTTCTCGAACACGGTCTCGCCCGGCGCGAACTTCTCGCCCAGCAGCGGATCCGGGAAGCGCTGGCGCTGGTACACCGGCAGCGACGAACGCGGCAGCTTGGCGTTGCGCGACGGGCTGTAGCTGCCCTCGGCGGCGTGCACACCGTCGCGGCCATCGAACACCCAATCCGGCAGCGGGGCGTTGCTCATGCTCTTGCCGGCGACGATGTCGTCGGCGATCCACTGCGCGACCTGCTTCCAGCCGGCGGCCTGCCAGGTTTCGAACGGGCCCAGCGACCAGCCGTAGCCCCAGCGGATGGCCAGGTCGACGTCGCGCGCGGTCTCGGCGATGTCGGCCAGGTGGTAGGCGCTGTAGTGGAACAGATCGCGGAAGGTCGCCCACAGGAACTGCGCCTGCGGATGCTGGCTCTCGCGCAGCTTGGCGAACTTCTCGGCCGGGTTCTTGATCTTCAGGATCTCGACCACTTCCGGTGCGGCGGCGCGGTCAGCCGGACGGTAGTCCTGCTTTTCCAGGTCCAGCACCACGATGTCCTTGCCGACCTTGCGGAAGATGCCGGCGCCGGTCTTCTGGCCCAGTGCACCCTTGGAAATCAGCGCATCCAGCCACTTCGGCGACTTGAAGAATTCATGCCACGGGTCGTTCGGCAGGGTATCGCCCATGGTCTTGATGACGTGGGCCATGGTGTCCAGGCCGACCACGTCGGAGGTGCGGTAGGTGGCCGACTTCGGGCGGCCGACCAGCGGGCCGGTCAGGCCGTCCACTTCGTCAAAGCCCAGGCCGAACTGCTGGGTGTGGTGGATGGTGGACAGGATCGAGAACACGCCGATGCGGTTGCCGATGAAGTTCGGGGTGTCCTTGGCGTACACCACGCCCTTGCCCAGGGTGGTGACCAGGAATGCTTCCAGGCCTTCCAGCACGCTGGCGTCGGTGGTGGTGGCCGGAATCAGCTCGGCCAGGTGCATGTAGCGCGGCGGGTTGAAGAAGTGCACGCCACAGAAGCGGTGGCGCAGCTGTTCCGGCAGCACGTCGGCCAGCTTGTTGATGCCCAGGCCCGAGGTGTTGGAGGCCAGCACGGCGTGGTCGGCCACGAACGGCGCAATCTTCTTGTACAGGTCCTGCTTCCAGTCCATGCGCTCGGCGATGGCCTCGATGATCAGGTCGCAGTCTTTCAGCTGTTCCAGGCCGGTCTCGTAGTTGGCCGGGGTGATGGCTTCGGCCAGCGACTTGCTGGCCAGCGGCGCCGGGCTCAGCTTGCCGAGGTTGGCGATCGACTTCAGCACGATGCCATCGGCCGGACCTTCCTTGGCAGGCAGGTCGAACAGCACGGTGTCGACGCCGGCATTGGTGAGGTGGGCGGCGATCTGGGCACCCATGACGCCGGCACCCAGCACGGCGGCGCGGCGGACTAGCAGGGAATTGGACATGGTGTAGGGCCTTTGTTGGTCAGCAGTTACTGGGTGGAATCAATGGAGGCGGGCAGGGCGCTGCCGCTGCGGGCGGCGGCGCGGAATCCGGCCTCGGCGAAATGGATCAGTTCATGCGCGGCATGGGCACGATGCGCCGTTTCGGTGACACCGGCGGGTCGCTTGATCAGCCCGAAATCGGCCATGGCATACGTCAGCGAGCCGGCCAGGAAGTCCAGGCGCCAATAGAGCTCTTCCTTGCTCAGGTCCGGCACGCATTCGGCGATGGCCTTGCCGAACGCACGCAGCACGTGGCCATAGTGGTCGGACAGGAACTTGCGCAGGTTGTCGTTCTTTTCGGCGTAGGCGCGGGCGATCACGCGGACGAAGGCGCCGCCGTTCTGGCGGTCCTGGGCCAGTGCCAGGGCCGGCTCGACGAAGGCAGCCAGCACCGGCCGCAGTTGCCCGGGGTGTTCGTTGCGGGCGCGCTCGAGCTGGGCCAGGCGGGCGCCGGTCATCTCGTCCATGCGGCGGCGGAAGACCTCGTTGACCAGGTTTTCCTTGGAGCCGAAGTGGTAGTTCACCGCAGCGATGTTGACGTCGGCCTGGCTGGTGACCTGGCGCAGCGAGGTGCCGGCAAAGCCGTGCTGGGCGAACAGCTCCTCGGCGGCGCCGAGGATCCGGTCCTTGGTCGAGAAGTGGGCGGGCTTGGCCATCGGGCGGGCAGACCTTAATCAAACGATTGTTTGATACTAGAACCAGACGGTAGCGTATGGCATTTTGCAGTGCAGCAAAAATGCTCGGGCCGGTCAGAATCAGCTCAGGTGGGTGAATGGGCGGACCTGAACCTGTAGAGCCGAGCCCATGCTCGGCTGCTCTTCGGCCCAAAGGCCAGCCGAGCATGGGCTCGGCTCTACAGGAGGGCCGCACGGCCCTCTACCACGCACGGACTTTATCTTTTACAATCCGCCCACGTTTATCAGGCTAAGCCCGCGTTTCGACGCGGCTTTTTTTTTGTTACCCTTCGGGCCATCAGCGGCCCGATTCCATTGGAGACATCCCATGGCGCTGGAGCGCACCCTTTCGATCATCAAGCCGGACGCCGTTGCCAAGAACGTCATCGGCGAAATCTACGCCCGCTTTGAAAAGGCTGGCCTGAAGGTCGTGGCCGCCAAGTACAAGCAGCTGTCGCGCCGTGAAGCCGAAGGCTTCTACGCCGTGCACCGCGAGCGTCCGTTCTTCAACGCACTGGTCGAGTTCATGATCTCCGGCCCGGTGATGATCCAGGCCCTGGAAGGCGAGAACGCCGTCCTGGCCCACCGCGACCTGCTGGGCGCCACCAATCCGAAGGAAGCCGCTGCGGGCACCATCCGCGCCGACTTCGCCGAATCCATCGATGCCAATGCCGCCCACGGCTCGGACTCGGTCGAGAACGCCGCGATCGAAATCGCCTACTTCTTCGCCGCCACCGAAGTCGTTTCGCGCTGAGAGTGATGCCGTGAACGAGGTCGTACAGCCAACCGCCATCCCTTCCGTACTCGTTGCGGGTCCGGTTGTGGCAAAGCAGAATCTGCTCGACCTCGATCGCGAGGGTCTGGAGCGCTTCTTCGCCGAGACTCTCGGCGAAGCGCGCTACCGCGCCCATCAGGTGATGAAGTGGATCCACCATCACTACGTCACCGATTTCGATGAGATGACCGACCTGGGCAAGGCGCTGCGTGCCAAGCTGCACCAGCACGCCGAGGTCCGCGTCCCCAACATCGTGTTCGACAAGCCCTCCGCCGACGGCACCCACAAGTGGCTGCTGGCGATGGGCACCGATGGCAAGAACGCCATCGAGGCGGTCTACATTCCGGACAAGAACCGCGGCACCCTGTGCGTGTCTTCGCAGGTGGGCTGCGCGCTGAACTGCACGTTCTGTTCCACCGCCACCCAGGGCTTCAACCGCAACCTCTCCACTGCCGAGATCATCGGCCAGGTATGGGTCGCTGCGCGTCATCTGGGCAACATCCCGCACAAGCAGCGTCGTCTCACCAACGTGGTGATGATGGGCATGGGCGAGCCGTTGATGAATTTCGACAACGTCGTGCGCGCCATGAGCGTGATGCGCGACGACCTGGGCTACGGCCTGGCCAACAAGCGCGTGACCCTGTCGACCTCCGGCCTGGTGCCGCAGATCGACCGCCTGTCCGCCGAAAGCGACGTGTCGCTGGCAGTGTCGCTGCACGCGGCCGACGATGCGCTGCGCGAGACGCTGGTCCCGCTCAACAAGAAGTACCCGATCGCCGAGCTGATGGCATCGTGCGCACGCTACCTGCGCGCCAACAAGCGCCGCGAGTCGGTGACCTTTGAATACACCCTGATGAAGGGCATCAACGACCAGCCCGAGCATGCCCGGCAACTGGCGCGGCTGATGCGCCAGTTCGACAACGCCGTGCAGGCGTCGCACTCGGGCAAGGTCAACCTGATTCCGTTCAATCCCTTCCCGGGGACGCGCTACGAGCGTTCCGAAGAAGCGCATATCCGTGCCTTCCAGAAGATCCTGCTCGACGCGAAGGTGCTGACCATGGTGCGCCGCACCCGTGGCGACGACATCGACGCTGCCTGTGGCCAGCTCAAGGGCCAGGTGATGGATCGCACCCGCCGCCAGGCTGAGTTCAACAAGACACTGCAGGCGGGGAAGGGGAGCGATGCTGCTGCCTGACCGCTTCTGGCTGGCGCTGCTTGCAGGCGTGCTGGCCCTCTCGGTCACCGCTTGCAAATCGCAACCCAAAGCCAAGCTGGGCCCCAGCCAGGCGACGGTCTATTCGGTCCGCGATCCTGAAGGCGTTCGTCGCCAGGTCCGGGCGGCGGATCTGCTCGCTCTGGCCGTCCGCGACATGCAGAGCGGCAACCTCGATGCGGCCGAGCGCAAGACGCGTGACGCGATCAAGCTGGCCCCTGCCGACCCCGATGCACTGGTGCTGCTGGCCGGCATCGACGATCAGCGTGGCCGCACCCGGCAGGCGGGGGAAGGCTTCCGCCGGGCCGCCGAGCTGGCGCCGCAGCGGGGTGATGTACTCAATAATTATGGCGCCTGGCTGTGCCAGAACGGCAAGGCCGCCGAGTCGCTGGCCTGGTTCGACCGTGCGCTGCAGGCGCCCAGCTACACCACGCCGGCCGAGGCGCAGGCCAATGCCGGCAGCTGTGCGTTGGACGCTGGCCAGATGGATCGCGCCGAACGCAACCTGCGTGCGGCCTTGGCGCAGGTGCCAAACAACCCGGTCGCGCTGGAGGCAATGGCCCAGCTGAGCTTCCGTCGCGGCCAGTTCATGGAGGCCCGCGCCTTCGCCGAACGTAGGATTGCGGCTGCACCGGCCACGCGTTCCGTGTTACAACTTGCGTCTCAAATCGAGGCGCGGCTGGGTGATCAGGCAGCATCTGATCGCTATCTTCAGCGGATTCGACAGGAATTTCCGCAGGACGCGGGCTCCTAACTCCAGGGTTGATGCATTGTGATTGATGACCAGACTGTGAGCGATCTCGAGACTGTGGCCGGCTGCGGCACCCGCCTGCGCCAGGCCCGCGAGGCCGCCGGACTGACCCTCGAAGACGTCGGCCAGCGCCTGCGCATGCCGGTGCAAGTGGTGAAGTCGCTCGAACAGGAGCAGTGGCAGAAGCTCGGTGCGCCGGTGTTCGTGCGCGGCCAGCTGCGCAGCTATGCCCGCCTGCTCGGGGTCGACGTCAGCGAACTGCTGGAGCAGGCCCAGGTTGGCCCGGTGGTTCCGCCGACCCTGGTCAGCCACACTCATACCCCACGTGCGCGCCGCATCGCCGAGAATCTCGGCCGGCGTGTGCTGTATGTCGGCATCACCGCCGTACTGGCCGTCCCGGTCTGGTTCGCCACCCGTGGCCACTTCGATGGCACCTCGCCCTCGCCGAACACCGCCTCGCTGGACGTGATCCCGGCCGCCGTAACGGTTACCCCGGCCGGTCCCGGGTCTGCCGCTGCCGCGCCGGCCGAAGTGGCGGCCGCGCCCGTCGTCAAGCCGACCGCTACCCCTTACGTCGCTTCGCTGGCCCCGGTGCCCCGCGCTGCGCCGGCCGCTGCCGCCAACCTGGACATGCAGTTCAGCGGCGACAGCTGGGTCGACATCGCCGGTCCGGATGGCGGCAGTGTCGAGAAAGCGCTGATCAAGGCGGGCGAGACCCGCAGCTTCACTCCCGGCCAGGTGGCCCGGGTCACCCTGGGCAACGCCTCGGCGGTCCAGGTTCAGCAGAACGGCGCTATCGTCGATCTGACGCCCTACCAGCGAGCCAACGTGGCACGCTTTCAGGTATCCTCTGAAGGCTCCGTAGTCCCGGTTTCGCACTGAGGCGCGGTTTCACCACCTTCGATTAATCCCAATGGTCCCTCCCGACGGGCGGGGCGAGAGTACGCATGGCGATCGACGACCTGCTCGACGAGCACGAACAAAGTGAACGCGTCCGCAGCTGGCTGCGGAAGAATGGTGCCAGCATCCTCGGTGGCGTAGTCATCGCCATCGGTGCCATTGCCGGCTGGCAGTGGTACCAGAAGGACCAGGGCGGCAAGCTGGCCTCGGCCAATGTCGAGTACCAGAAGGCCCTGGTGGGTCTGCAGGCAAACAAGCTCGATGACGCGGCCAAGGCGGTCAAGGCGCTGGAGGCTGGCCCGTCCAGCATCTATGGCGATCTGGCTGCGCTGCAGCTGGCCAAGGCCCAGGTCGATGCGGGCAAGAATGAAGAAGCGCTGGCTACCCTGCGCGCGGTGAAGGTCGAAGGTGACCTGCAGCGCGTGGTCGACCAGCGCGTGGCACGCCTGCTGGTGGCGACCGGCAAGGGCGATGAAGCGATCAAGCTGCTGGGCAGCGCCACCGACAGCAGCAGCCTGGAAATCCATGGCGATGCGCTGATGGCGCAGGGCAAGCGTGACGCGGCCCGCGAACAGTATGAGAAGGCGCTGAAGACGCTGGACGTGGCAGCGCCGCAGCGGCGCCTGCTGGAAACCAAGGTTATGGACGCCGGCGGCACCGTCGCCGCCCCTGCGGAGTCGGTTTGATGAGTCAGAAGGTCATGATCACGCGCGTCGCCACCGTACTCCTGCTCGGTATGGCGCTGTCCGGTTGTAGCACCATGAAGGGCTGGTTCGCCGGCAAGGACGCAGCAGCGAAGAAGGCACAGGAGCCGGCTGAACTGGTCAAGTTCGAGCCGACCCTGAAGGTCAACAAGGCCTGGTCGGTCAACCTCGGCAAGGGCGAGCGCCGCATCGGCGTACGCCAGGGCCCGGCAGTGGCCAATGGCCACGTGTTCGCCGCGGCGATCACCGGTGGCGTGCACGCCATCGACCTGCAGACCGGCAAGAAGGTCTGGACCTGGGAGCCGAAGAAGGAAAAGAAGAAGGCCAAGCTGCGGCTGTCCGGTGGTCCGGGCGTCGGTGAGAACCTGGTGGTCATCGGTACCCTCGATGGCCAGGTGATCGCGCTGGACATCAACGATGGCAGCGAGAAGTGGCGCGCACGCGTGCCGAACGAAGTCATCGCCGCGCCGGCCATTGCCCAGGGCATGGTCTTCGTGCGCAGCAATGACGGTCGCGTCACCGCGTTCGATGCCGGCAACGGCACCCAGAAGTGGTTCAACCCAAGCGAGCTGCCGGCGCTGACCGTGCGCGGCAACGCGGCGGTGGTGACCGGTCCGGGCGTGCTGTTCATCGGCAAGGACGAGGGCAGCGTCGCTGCGCTGGCCATGCAGGACGGCCGCACGCTGTGGGACCAGAACGTCGGCACCGGCGAAGGCCGTACCGAGCTGGACCGCATGGCCGACGTCGATGGCGCCCCGGTGCTCGACGGCAATACGCTGTTCGTGAGCAGCTTCAAGAACCAGACCATGGCCATCGAAGGCCCGACCGGTCGCCCGCTGTGGGCGCGTGACCATGGCGGTGCCGGCGGTGTGGCGGTGTCTTCGGGCAATGTTTTCGTTACCGACAACAAGGGCGGCGTATTCGGCCTGGACAAGGCCAGCGGCGCGGCGATGTGGTCGCAGACCGCACTGGCCCGGCGCTCGCTGACCGGTCCGGCGCTGCACGGCGACTACGTGGTGGTCGGTGACTACAAGGGATACCTGCATTGGCTGCAGGCCTCCGATGGCGCGATGGCGGCGCGGGCGAAAAGCGGCGGTGATGCGCTTCTGGCCCAGCCAATCGTCGTCGATGGGGTGCTGCTGGTGCAGAACGTTGATGGCAAGCTGACCGCATTCCGGTTGGCAAATTAATACGGAGTAATCGCGATGCTGCCTTTGGTCGCCCTGGTTGGACGGCCGAATGTCGGCAAGTCGACCATATTCAATGCACTGACCCGAACCCGTGACGCCCTGGTCCATGACCAGCCCGGCGTCACCCGGGACCGCAACTATGGCGTCTGCCGGCTTGACGAGGACAACCATTTCCTCGTCGTCGATACCGGCGGCATCGCAGAGGAAGAAGAAGGCCTGGCTGGCGCTACCACGCGCCAGGCCCGCGCTGCCGCTGGCGAAGCTGACCTGATCCTGTTTGTCGTTGATGCCCGCGAGGGCACCTCGGCGATGGACGATGAGATCCTGGCCTGGCTGCGCAAGCTGTCGCGCCCGACGCTGCTGCTGATCAACAAGATCGACGGCACCGACGAGGACACCGTGCGTTCGGAGTTCGCCCGCTACGGCTTCAGCGAGATGCTGACCGTGTCGGCCGCCCACCGCCAGGGCCTGGACGACCTGCTGGACGAGGTCATCCAGCGCCTGCCGGAAGAGGGCAGCGGCGAAGAGCTGGACAACGATCCGAACCGCGTGCGCATCGCCTTCGTCGGCCGCCCGAACGTGGGCAAGTCGACCCTGGTCAACCGCATCCTCGGCGAAGAGCGCATGATCGCCTCGGACGTGCCGGGCACCACCCGCGATTCGATCTCGGTGGACCTGGAGCGTGACGGTCGCGAGTACCGCCTGATCGACACCGCCGGCCTGCGTCGCCGTTCGCGCGTGGACGAGGTCGTCGAGAAGTTCTCGGTGGTCAAGACCATGCAGTCGATCGAGCAGTGCCAGGTAGCCGTGCTGATGCTCGACGCCACCGAAGGCGTGACCGACCAGGACGCCACCGTGCTCGGCGCCGTGCTGGATGCCGGCCGCGCGCTGGTGATCGCGATCAACAAGTGGGACGGCCTGACCGACTACCAGCGTGAGCAGGCGGAAACGATGCTGTCGCTGCGCTTGGGCTTCGTACCGTGGGCCGAGTCCGTGCGCATCTCGGCCAAGCATGGCTCGGGCCTGCGCGAGCTGTTCCGTGCGGTGCACCGCGCGCACGAATCGGCGAACAAGACCTTCACCACCAGCGAAGTGAACAAGGCGCTGGAAGTGGCCTACGAGACCAACCCGCCGCCGACCATCCGCGGCCACGTCTCCAAGCTGCGTTACGTGCACCCGGCCGGCGCCAACCCGCCGACCTTCATCGTGCACGGCACCCGCCTGAAGGAACTGCAGGAGTCGTACAAGCGCTACCTGGAGAACTTCTTCCGCAAGCGCTTCAAGCTGATCGGTACGCCGGTGCAGTTCATCTTCCGCGAGGGTGCCAACCCGTACGAGGGCAAGAAGAACGTGCTGACCGAACGGCAGGTCAAGGCCAAGCGGCGCTTGATGAAGCACGTCAAGGGCAAGTGATCCACGAAAAGGCGGCCGCAGGGCTGCCTTTTTCGTTGTGGCCCATGGGCTGGCGCTACCCCCCGTTTGCGATGGTCCTGTAGAGCCGAGCCCGTGCTCGGCTGCTTTTCGCACGTCAACCGCGGACGCGCTGCACGCGTCAGCCGAGCACGGGCTCGGCTCTACAGATTCTGGTCAAGGCGGGTAGGCGTGGCCTGCGTGATAATGCGGGCATGAGCATTCCAGAGATTTCCCCCGAGCAGGCGCGTGCGCGCGTGGCCCATGGCGCGGTGCTGATCGACGTGCGCGAGGCGCATGAGCGGGCCGGCGGCATGGCCGAAGGCGCGCGCGGCGTCGCCAAGGGCGAGCTGCTGGCTGACGCGGCCGCGCACCTGCCGCGGCCGGAACAGGAGATCCTGCTGATCTGCCAGAGCGGCAAGCGCTCGGCCGATGCGGCGCAGGCGCTGCTGGATGCGGGCTACCCGAACGTGAGCTCCGTCGCTGGCGGCACCGTGGCCTGGCGTGAGTTGTCGCTGCCGCTGGTGCAGCCGCTGACCAGCGCCGCAGACCGCGATTTCTACGACCGCTATTCGCGCCATCTGCTGCTGCCGCAGGTAGGCGAGGCGGGCCAACGTCGGCTGCAGCAGTCCCGGGTGCTGGTGCTGGGCGCGGGCGGGCTGGGTGCACCGGCCGGCTTCTATCTGGCGGCGGCCGGGGTAGGGCACCTGCGTTTCGCCGACCACGACCGTGTCGAGCGCAGCAACCTGCATCGGCAGATCGTGCATACCGAGGCCAGCGTCGGCCAGTTGAAGGTGGATTCGGCGCGTGAGCGGCTGCTGGCATTGAACCCGTCCATCGAGGTCGAGGCCGTGCCCGAGCGGGTGACCTCGGAGAACGTGGACCGCCTGTTGCAGGATGTCGACGTGGTGCTGGACGGTTCGGACAACTTCCCGCTGCGCTACCTGCTCAACGACGCCTGCATCAAGCACGCCAAGCCCATGGTCTACGCCGCCATCGAGCGCTTCGACGGCCAGGTGAGCGTGTTCGATGCCGGTCGCCAGCGTGGCGTGGCGCCGTGCTACCGCTGCCTGTTTCCGGAGCCGCCGCCGCCGGAGTTCGCGCCCAACTGCTCCGAGGCGGGTGTGCTGGGCGTGCTGCCGGGCTTGGCCGGGGTGCTGCAGGCCACCGAGGTGCTGAAGCTGCTGCTGGGCATCGGCGAGCCGCTGGTGGGGCGCCTGCTGCGCTTTGATGCGCTGGGCATGCGTTTCCGTGAGACCGGGATCGGGCCGGACCCGCAGTGCCCGGTGTGCGCGCCGGGTATCCCGTTCCCCGGGTACATCGATTACGCCGCGTTTTGTCGGGGTGGGTGAACCGCGTCGGGGCATCATCCACGCATGGCGTGGATCTACTGGGTGGGCGAACCCGGTTGGGCCTCATCCACGCATGGCGTGGATCTACTGGGGTGGGCGAACCCGGTTGGGCCTCATCCACGCATGGCGTGGATCTACTGTAGAGCCGAGCCTACGCTCGGCTGCTCTTCGCGCTGAGGCCAGAATCAGCCGAGCGTGGGCTCGGCTCTACCGGTCATGGCTTCGGGATTGTGCCAGCCAAGGTTGGCACCTACCGAAGCGCGCGCACGGTTTCAGGATGATGTGCGGGGACAATCCCGTGATCGTTCCATCTCCAAGACAATAAAACGCAACGTACATGCTATTGCCGTCATCGGTGTTGCTCTATCGTTGAGGCCGATTTCGATTTCCGGGGAACCCACCGCATGGCGGTAGAAGCAGCGACCAGCGAGCTGGTCAAGGTCGTCGCCCTGTTGGGCGCAGCGGTGGTGATGGTGCCGCTGTTCCGTCGGCTCGGCCTGGGCTCGGTGCTGGGCTACTTCGCCGCCGGCCTGGCGATCGGCCCGTTCGGGCTCGGCTGGTTCTCCGACCCGCAGGCGATCCTGCATACTGCCGAACTCGGCGTGGTCATGTTCCTGTTCGTCATCGGCCTGGAGATGCGGCCCTCGCACCTGTGGAGCCTGCGCAAGGAAATCTTCGGGCTGGGCACGCTGCAGATCGTCACCTGCGCGCTGGTGCTGACCAGCATCGCCAAGCTGTTCGGGCTGCCGTGGCAGATCGCTTTCATCGGCGCCACCGGTTTCGTGCTGACCTCCACCGCAGTGGTGATGCAGCTGCTGGCCGAGCGCGGCGACATCGCGCTGCCGTCGGGGCAGAAGATCGTTTCGATCCTGTTGTTCGAAGACCTGTTGATCGTGCCGCTGCTGGCGCTTGTCGCGTGGATGGCGCCGGCCGCCGGCAGCGCCGACGGCGAGGGCTCGCGCTGGATGTCGGTAGCCATCGGCGTGGGCGCCATCGTCGGCCTGGTGCTGGTCGGACGCTTCCTGCTCAATCCGCTGTTCCGCGTGCTGGCCGAATCGAAGGCGCGCGAGGTGATGACCGCCGCCGCACTGCTGGTGGTGCTGGGCGCGGCGCTGCTGATGCAGCTGTCCGGCCTGTCGATGGCGATGGGCGCGTTTCTGGCCGGCGTGCTGCTGAGCGAATCGACCTTCCGCCACCAGATCGAAGCGGACATCGAACCGTTCCGCGGCATCCTGCTGGGCCTGTTCTTCCTCAGCGTGGGCATGGCGCTGGACCTGGGCGTGGTGGCCGGCAACTGGCCGATGATCCTCGGCCTGGTGGTCGCGCTGATGGCGGCCAAAGCGCTGTGCATCTACGTGGTGGCGCGACTGATGGGCAGCGACCATGCGCAGGCGCTGGACCGTGGCGTGCTGATGGCCCAAGGCGGCGAGTTCGCCTTCGTGCTGTTCTCGGCCGCTGCGAGCGCCGGCGTGATCAGCCTGGACATCAATGCCAACTTCACCGCCGTGGTGGTGCTGTCGATGGCGCTGACGCCGCTGGTGGTGCTGGTCTACAAGCGCGTGGCGCCGAAGCCGACCGTCAGCCTGGAAGGCGTGGATACCGCCGATGGCCTGTCCGGCAGCGTGCTGCTGATCGGCTTCGGCCGCTTCGGCCAGGTGGCCAGCCAGTCGCTGCTGGCCCGCGACGTGGACGTGACCATCATCGACAACGATGTGGAGATGATCCACAACGCCGAGCGCTTCGGTTTCAAGATCTATTACGGAGACGGCACCCGCTTGGACGTGCTGCATGCCTCCGGCGCGGGCAGTGCGCGGGCGGTGGCGGTGTGCGTGAACAATGCCGAGGATGCCGACCGCATCGTCGAGCTGGTGGCCCATCAGTTCCCGCAGGCCAAGCTGCTGGTGCGCTCGTTCGACCGCGAGCATTCGCTGCGGCTGATCCATGCCGGTGTGGACTTCCAGATCCGCGAAACCTTCGAGTCGGCGCTGCTGTTCGGGCAGGCCGCGCTGGTGGAACTGGGTGCGGAGGAAGACGACGCCCGCGAAATCGCCGAGCAGATCCGCGAGCGCGACGCCGAGCGCTTCGAACTGGAAATGGCCGGCGGCAACCTGCGTGCCGGCGCACACATGGTGTTCGGTACCGCGCTGCCGGGTGTGCCGACGCCGACGCCGTTCACCGCGCCCAAGCGCAAGGCGCGCACGCTCAATGCGGATGAAGTGCCGGAAGAAGAAGAGGAATGATCGCCACGCGCCGCGCTTCGCGCTCGCCGGGCATGGCCCGGCGCTACCGGGGCGTCGCGCGATTCGTGGGTAGCGCCGGGCCATGCCCGGCGAGCGCAGCGGGCGATCGCAGCGGTGGGCGAGGGGGCGTGAATCGGGGACAATAGCGT
>NZ_WKEE01000080.1:0-17907 GCF_021605635.1 Stenotrophomonas sp. PA-6-5C | reverse complement strand
CAGTAGAGCCACGCCACGCGTGGCTGCCCTTCACCCCGTGGCTGGCGCCGGTTCCTGCCCGGCGCTGCCGTGCCTCAGAACGTGAACACGTATTCCAGCGCGAACTCACGACCCACCGCACCAAGCAGGCGGGTCGGGGCGAAATCGTAGTCCACCTTGTACGGGTCCTTGTGGTTCCAACTGGTCGCATTGAAAGCGTTGTTCACGTACAGATTGACCTTCATGAACTCGGTCACCTGGTAGCCGACGTTGAAGTTCCAGGTGATGAACGGCCCGACCCGGCCGTAGTAGCGCGCCGTCTGCTGGCCGGCGTTCGGGTTCGTATTGGCCGATCCATCCGGACGCGTGGCAGGCTCCAGGCAGTTCAGCGACGGGCTGTCGCTGGGCACATAGCCATCGGCGAACGGCAGGCAGCCGCCGGGGTTGTCCAGGCGGTCGGTGCCCCAGTGGTAGCGCACACCCGGCACCGAACCGATGCGGTCTGCATACACGTTCGCATTCCAGTTGCCGCCCTGCCAGGCCAGGCTCGCGCGCAGCTTGCTGCGCAGGTCACGGTCGCGGCGCTCGGGGTTCGGGTCGTTGGCGTAGCGCTGCTCCTTCGTCGAGATCTGGTTGGTGTAGTTCACCCCCAGCTGGAAGCTGCCCCATGCGGCCGTCTCCAGCCGATAACGCGCGCTCAGATCGATACCACGCACTTCGCGGCTGGCCAGGTTGAACGGCCCGCGCTCGATCGACACCAACCGCCCGCTGCTGTCACGATTCACCCGGGCCAGGATGCCGGCGCAGTACGCGTCACCCGCCGGGTTCGCCCACGGCGTACCGTCCATGTTCTTGCCGGTCAGGCAGCCTGCCTCGCTGGCCAGCACTTCGTCCGCACCGACGTCGACGATCATGTCTTCCAGCTTGATCGCCCAGTAATCCGCGCTCATCGACAGGTTCGGCAGCACGTCCCAGACGAAGCCGACCGTCCACGAATCACCGGTTTCTGAGCGCAGCAATGGCGTCCCCCGACGGTTCACGTCGAACGCATACCAGACATCGGTATTGCCCACGCCGCAGTTGTTGACCAGATACGCGCCGCTCTCGATGCAGCGCAGGCGGTCGTAGGTCAGCACTTCGGAACTGCTGGCCTGGCCCAGCAGGTAGTGCATGTCCGGCGCGTGGAAGCTGGTCGCGTAGGAGCCGCGCACCAGCAGCGACTCGAACGGGCGCCATTCCAGGCCAGCGTTCCAGGTGGTTTCCTTCTGGCTGCCGACATCCAGCGCCTCGCCGCCGCCGTCGGCCTTGTAGCTGCCATAACGGTCGTAGCGTGCCGCCGCGGTGGCGATCAGGCTCTCGGCCAACGGGATCTTGAACTCGACACCGGCCGAATAGCGGGTGCGCTCACCGCCACCACGATCAACGTTCTGCAGATCGAAATCGATGCCGGCACGCGGATCCGGGCTGAGGTGATACCCCTGCTTCGCCACTTCGGCCACCGCCGCGAACGAAATCGGACCGGCCCAGCCCTGCAACAGTTCACCAGTGATGTCGGCCGAGGCCTGGTTGACGTAGGACGACGCGCGATTCTTCGCGACCGTGCCCATCTGCCAGTACTGGTCCGGGGTGATCGGGTTCCACCAGCGCGCTTCGTTCAATGCGTAGATGGCCTCACCGTCGGCGGTGGTGCCCAGCCGTGGGCCGAGGAAGAAGTCGTACGACTTCTGCTCGTCGACCACGTTCTGCCGCTCCTCGACGCGGTAGTAGGAACGGCCGACCGTGGCGCTCCAGTCGAAGCGATCGGCCAGGCGCCCGCGCAGGCCTGCGCTGATATCCCACGACAACTCGCGGTTGGTATTGCGCAGCGTGTCCAGGCCACCGACTTCGTTCGGGGTGAACTGGCGCACGCCAAGCACCGGGCGATTGCGGTTGGCATCCCAGTAATAGCCGTTGGCATCGTCGATCAACGAAACGCTGGGCGGATTGGTGCCCCAGATCGCCTCGGACCGGTACACCGCCAGGTTGCTCCAGGCCTGCAGGCCATCGCCGAAATCGAAGGTGCCATAGAGATTGCCCGACACGTTCTCCGAGCCACCGGTCAGCAGCCAGTTGGCGTAGTCGGCGCTCATGCCGCACAGGCGGCCGGTGTTGCTCACCGTATTGGCGTTGTAGTTGTAGACCAGCCGATCAGCGGTGTAGTACTCGCCAGCGAATTTCTCGCAGGTGCCGTCCGGCGGTGCCAGGCGCTGGCCTGTGCTCGGGTCGATCAGCGCCAGGCCTGCGGTGGGACGGAAGCCGACCTTGCGCTGCTCCATGTTCCAGGACGGGTACAGCGCATCGTCGGCGTCGTCCATCTGCGGCCGGTCGCGGCCGAACAGCGGATCGCGCTTGGTGTACTGCAGTGCGTAGGTCACGCTCCAGTTGTCGCCGGTCTTGCCGCCCGCCCAGGACAGGTCCCAGGTATCGCGCCCGCCTTCGGTGGACGTGCCGCCGCGCACGCGCACTTCGTCGCCGTCGTAGTTGGTCTTCAGGATGACGTTGACCACGCCGGCGATGGCGTCCGAACCATAGATCGCCGACGCGCCGCCGGTCAGCACTTCGATGCGCTCCACGGCAGCGGCAGGAATGTTGCTGTAGTTGGAGAAATTGGTCTCGCCGCCATAGGGCAGCGGGTAGTCGGCCACGCGGCGGCCGTTGACCAGCAGCAGGCTGCGGTTGGGCCCCATGCCGCGCAGGTTCAGGCCGCTCGCGTTGGGCGTGTGCGAGCCCCACTGCGACGCCGCTTCGACGGTGCCGGTCGCTTCGGTGAGCGTCTTCAGCGCGTCGTAGACGGTGACGAAGCCTTCCTTCTGGATCTGTGCGGCGGTGATCACGTTGACCGGGGCCGGACCTTCGACGCCGGCGCGCTTGATGCGCGAACCGGTAACGGTGACGGCATCGAGGTCCTTGGTAGAGGACGTGGTCGCTTCCTGTGCGCCCGCTGCGAAGGGCAGCAAGGCAAGCACGAGGGCCTGGGACAGCAGATGACGACGGTTGCGGAGGGACTGAGCCATGGGTGGTTGCTCTTGGATGGTGGGCGCGCGGTCGGATGGCGATCCCGGGCGTTGAATCGATCCTTCTCGATTCGATCACCCTCCCCTGTGGATCGATCCAAACTAAAGCACAGCTGAACCACGCCCAGCATGCGGCGACGCAGCATCCAACCGCTGCGTGTCGCTATCGCCTACAGGTAACCAAATGAATCAATAAGTTGTGAAACATCGCTACGGAAGCGGCGCAGATGTCGATGACACGATCACGACACCCGCGCGCAGAACGATTCTGTCCGTGGCGCGGCCCTGTGGTTGCCGGCAGTCAGCCGTCCAGCGCCTTCCGCAGTGCGGTCACTGTCGCCGTGTCGGTCTGGCTCCAGTCCGGATCCAGCCCGCGCAGGGCCGGGTTCTGGAACTGCATGGCCGAGCGTCGCTGCCCCTTGGCCGAGGCATGCAGTTCGGTACAGCCGGTCCGCCGCGCCACGGCGGCGATGTTGCCCGGGCCAAGCCCGGCGCCAGCCATGACGCTGATCCTGCCGCCCGCCTGTGCGACCAGCGCGGCCAGTACGTCGGCACCGGCTTCGGCGCTGGCCTGGCCACCGGAGGTCAGCACCCGCTGGCAGCCCAGCCCGATTACCTGTTCCAGCGCCGCCGGCAGATCGCGCGCGGCATCGAACGCACGGTGGAAGGTCACCTGTAGCGGACCAGCCGCCTGCACCAGTTCCCGGCACAGCGGCAGGTCGATGTCGCCCTGTTTATCCAGCGCACCGATCACCACGCCGTCGCAGCCCAGCGCGCGGCACTGGGCGATCTCACGCCGCATCAGCTCGGTTTCCAGCGCGTCGTAGTGGAAATCACCCGGGCGTGGTCGCACCAGCACGAACAACGGAATCTGCAGCCGCTCGCGGGCGATGGCGATGCTGGCAAACGACGGTGTGGTGCCGCCCTCGGCGAGGTTGTCGAACAGTTCGATGCGATCAGCACCACCGGCCTGCGCGGCCAACGCCGAGGCCACCGAGTTGCTGGCGATCTCCAGCGTGCGGCGCACGCTCACGCCTGCGTGCTCGCATAGATCGACGGCGAGTCGCGCAGGTCATCCTGGCGCTGTGCATCGCACACCGCGTAGACGAAGCCGCGATGCAGCGCATAGGCACCGACCTCGCCCTGCTTGTTCATCGCCAGGAAGCAGACCTGCAGCGTGCGGCTGGCTTCGGGGCGCTTGCGCACCACGCGGCCGATCGCCTCGCGGCAGGCCTGTGCCGGTGAGCGCCCCTGGCGCATCAGCTCGACCACCAGGAACGAGGCCGCGTTGCGGATCATCTCTTCGCCGACACCCGAGGCGGTGGCGGCGCCCACTTCGTTGTCCACGTACAGGCCGGCGCCGATGATCGGGCTGTCGCCCACCCGGCCGTGCAGTTTCCAGGCCATGCCGCTGGTGGTGCAGGCACCGGCCAGATTGCCCTTGGCATCCAGTGCCAGCATGCCGATGGTGTCGTGGTTGTCGCTGTTGCCGGGTAGACCGCGGCGCTCGGCGTTGATCTGCGGCGCGTACTTCTCGGTCTTCAACCATTCGCGCCACGCCGCTTCGGCCTTCGGAGTCAGCAGGTGCTGGCGCTCGAAGCCCTGCTGCACGGCGAACTGCTGGGCGCCCTCGCCCACCAGCAGCACGTGCGGGCTGTTCTCCATCACTTTGCGGGCCACCGACACCGGATGCAGGATGTCGACCAGCGCAGCGACCGCGCCACAGCGGCCATCGCCATCCATGATGCTGGCGTCCAGGCTCAGCACGCCGTCGCGGTCCGGGTTGCCGCAATGGCCGACCGTGGGGTTGCACAGCTCGCTTTCGGCCCAGCGTGCACCGGCTTCCACCGCATCCAGCGCACTGCCGCCCTGCGCCAGCACCTTCCACGCGGCCTGGTTGGCCGGCACGCCGAAGTCCCAGGTCGATACCACCTTGGCCCCGCCCTGCGTACGCGCCTTCACCACCGGCAACGCTGCCACACCTGCGGCCAGTGCACCGGCCTGCAGGAACTGCCTGCGATCCACCATCTTCGCCTCCGTCTGCATGCTGCACCCGCCGGCCCGATGCCGGCAGCGCCGATCAATCGTGCGCGGGCGTCCGCGCTGCGTGCCAGGCCGCTGCACCAAGCACGCCCAGCTGGCCATGTTCGACCCGCCACACCGGCACCTGGTGCAGCACATCGGTCAGCACACCCTTGTTGAGGAAGCGCTCACGGAAACGGCCGTCGGCCAGGAAGTCCTGCACATGGGTGGAAATGCCGCCGGCCAGATACACCGAGCGCGCGCCCACCGCGATCGCGGCGTCGCCGGCCAGGCTGCCCAGCCAGGCACAGAACACCTGCAGGGTCTCCACCGCCAGCGCATCGTCGCCTTGCCGCGCAGCCGCGATCAGCGCTTCAGTGCTGGTCCACTGCGGAGCCACGCCGCGCAGTTCGCACAGGCAGGGATACAGATTCATCAGGCCGCTGCCGGACAGCACGCGTTCGTTGTCCACGTGCGACCAGCGCTGCAGCAGCCGACCCAGTACATGCAGTTCCAGCGCGTTGCCGGCGCCCAATGCAGCGTGGCCGATCTCGCTGGCCAGCACCGGGCGCTCGCCATCGGCGAAGCGCAATGCCGCACCCAGGCCGGTACCCGGCCCCAGCACCAGCGCCGGGAACGTCGTGGCCGGATCGGCATCGCCGTTCAACGGCACCAGCGTGTCGGCCTGCAGATAGGGAATGGCCAGCGCCACCGCTTCGAAATCATTGATCAGCTGCAGGTCGGGCAGGCCCGACTCGCGGCGCGTTGCCGACAGCGACACCGTCCACGGCAGATTGGCGTTGATCAGGGTGTCGCCGTCGAGCAGGCCGGCGATGGCGACCACCGCGCTGGCCATCGGCTGGCCGAGGCTGGCGGTGAAATCGGCGAGGATCGCCGCCAGGCTGGGGTGGTCGGCACAGGCGTAGGTGCGGTAGCTGCCCAGCCGCGGCGCTTGCCCCGGCAGGGTCTCAGCCAGCGCCAGACGGGCGAAGGTACCACCAACATCGGCGACGACCAGGCTGCGGGGAACGCCGCTGCGGGCGGGTTCGGATGGAACCGGGGACACTGCTGCAACGTTCACGCTGGCCTGCTTGGATCGATTGAATCGTCCCGATTCTCAGGCATCGGCCGGCCTTTGCCTAGCGCGGCGGCAGTGGCACCCGGGGTCACATGCCTTCCTGCTCGGCCACCTGCACGCCATCCACCAGCACCCGCAGGCGCTGCGGACGGAACCCGGCGAACAGCAGCGGCCGGGTCCGCTCCACCAGCACTTCATGGCCGGCGATATGGCGCTGCCACGACTGTACCAGCGAGAACGAGAAATGCGTGCCCGGATGCAGCGGATGCTGCACCCAGACCTTCTCGCTGGCGCTCTGCAGCATCATCGCGCCGGTGAACCAGTGGCGGCTGAGGGTGACCGGCGTGGTGCCGGCCATGAAGCGGATATCCATGCTGCGTCCTTTCGTGATGGAAGTGCGTGACGGAAGCCCGGCCCGCGCTCAGGGCTGCGCGGTCTGCAGGCTGTAGCTGGTGCTGGCGGTGAACACCGCACCATCCGGCTGGGTGGAACGCACCTCGACCTTGTGGCTGCCCACGGCCAGATCGGTCGGCAACGCACCACGCCACAGGTGCGGCGAAGCGGTGGCTTCCGGCGAACGATCGTAGCCGCGCAGCGTGGAGGCCAGATCGTCGGCGACGTTCTCCACCATCAGCCGCGGATCAGGCTGGCTGACCTGCTTCATCGGCTGCCAGGCGCCGCCATCGACGCGATACTCGACCACGCTGGCATCCTCGCCCATGTACACGTTGGCGTAGATGCCCCACGCCGGGTACGCGCCCTTGCGCAGCACCTTTGGCGCATGCAGGCCGATCTGCTCGCTGGCTGCCGCACCGGCCACCCGGTACTGCAGGCGGTAGCTGCCGTTGCCGGCCACGTCCAGCAGCGCATAGCCCTTCGGCGTGCCATCGCTCATGGTGCTGTCCGGTACGCCGGCGGCATTCTTCACGCCCGACCAGAACGCACCGCAGTTGGCACCGACGTTGTACTCATGCAGCGGCCTGGCACCCTGCCAGCCGTCAGCCTTGCCGTGGTAGACGTGCTGCTGGGTGTGGCTGTGGCCGCTGAGCACCAGCACGTTGCGGAAGTCCTTCAGCAGGTCGAACAGGCGCTGGCGGTCGGCATGGCGGAAGGTCTCGCGCCCCGGCGCCGCATCGAACAGCGGGATGTGCATGCCCAGCACCAGCAGGCGGTCCTTGTGCAGGCCCTTCAGATACGCAGCCAGGAAGGCGAACTGATCCTCGCGCAGGCCGCCGACATACTTCGGCTTGGCAGTGGGGTCGTACACCACATCGTCGAGGAACACGAAGCTGGCGCCGCCCTCTTCCACCGCATAGGTATCGGGGCCGTAGATGTTGCGCCAGCTGTCCAGCGAATGCGCGTCATTGGCCGCGTCGAAATCCAGGTCGTGGTTGCCGGGTACGTGGAACCACGGCACGCCGAGCTCGGTGGTGACCTTGTTGATCGCCGGGTACAGGGTCAGGTCGTCGTTGACGATGTCACCGAGCGTGGTACCCAGGCGGGCCTTGGTCTGCCCAACCAGCGGCGCCACGATCGACTGCTGGTAGTAGCCGATGTCCTGCAGGCTGGCGGTCTGCGAATCGGTGAACACCAGCATCTGGAAGCCGCGGCGGCTGTCATGCCGGTCGTTCTGCAGGGCGAAGTCCCAGTTGCGGGCGACGTCACTGGTTGCCGCGATGCCACCGTACTTCAGCGCCGGCGAACCGTTCGGCCGGTAGTGCCGCCAGAACGACGGCAGGCCGTCGGCGGCCTTCGGGAAGGAATAGGCATCGGGCTTGATCACGAAGACCGTCTGCCCGTCACGCACCGGCAGGCTGTAGCTGCCTTCGGCAGCGGTCTTGACGATGGTTTCGCCATTGGACACCTGCACGCCGGCCAGGCCCGGATCGGTCGCACCGCGGCCCGGCTTGCCGTCACGCTCCAGATAGACCTTGCCGCTGACCACGGTGTCCGCGGCCCAGGCCGGCGAGGTCAGCAACAGACAGCACAGCCAGGCGGCAGGCAGTTTCATGGGGGCGGTCCGGGAAAAAGAAGACGCCATATTGTAGGTGCGGACCGTTGGTCCGCACACCTTGTTCAACGATGGCGCTTTTCCAGCACGTCGCGCGCATCTTCCAGCGACAGCCCGCGCGCGCGCAGCAGCACCAGCAGGTGGTACAGCAGGTCCGAGGCCTCGCCCAGCAGTGCCTCATCGTCCTGCGCCACCCCGGCCAGCGCCGTCTCCACGCCTTCCTCGCCCACCTTCTGCGCGATGCGGCGGATGCCGCCCTCGAACAGCGACGTCGTATAGCTGCCGGAAGGACGCAGCGCCTCACGTACCGCGACCAACTGGTCCAGGCCGCCAAGGAAGTCCTTTGGCGCACCATCGAAGCAGCTTTCGGCCCCGGTGTGGCAGGTGGGGCCTGCCGGGCGCGCCAGCACCAGCAGCGTATCGGAATCGCAATCGACGCTGATCGACTGCACCGCCAGCACATTGCCGGACTGCTCGCCCTTGGTCCAGAGACGCTGCTTGCTGCGGCTGAAGAAGGTCATGTGGCCGATCGCCAGCGTCGCCGCCAGCGACTCGGCGCTGACGTAGCCCAGCATCAGTACCTGCAGGGTGTCGGCGTCCTGCACCACGGCCGGCAACAGCCCATCACCCTTGTCCCAGTCCAGCGTTTCCAGCGCCTGCGGCGACGGCCGCACGTCAATAGACATCTCGTACCTCGATCTGCTGCTCGCGCAGGTAGCGCTTCAAGTCGGCAATGGCGATGGCGCCACTGTGGAACACACTGGCCGCCAGCGCACCGTCAACGTCGGCCTGGTCAAAGGCCTGGGCGAAGTGCTCCATCGCACCCGCACCTCCCGACGCGATGAGTGGCACCTGGCACAGCGCACGCGCCTGCCGCAGCTGCTCCACGTCATAGCCGCGGCGCACGCCATCGCTGTCCATGCAGTTCAGCACGATCTCGCCGGCACCCCGGCGCTGCGCCTCTACGATCCAGTCCAGCGTGCGCAACGGCACCGCCTGGGTCTTGTCCGGATCGCCGCTGAAACGGCGCACGCGCCACTGGCCGTCGGCCTCGCGCACGGAGTCGACACCCACCACCACGCACTGCACACCGAATTCCTCAGCCAGTTCGCTGATCAGTTCCGGGCGGCCCAGCGCGGGCGAGTTGATCGAGATCTTGTCCGCACCCGCGAACAGCACGCGGCGCGCGGTCTCCACGCTGTCGATGCCACCGGCCACGCAGAACGGGATATCGATCAGGCGCGCGATGCGCTCGATCCAGGCCACGTCCACCGACCGTGCCTCCGGGCTGGCGCCGATGTCATAGAACACCAGCTCGTCGGCGCCCTGGTCGCGATAGCGCTGGGCCAGTTCGGCGATGTCCCCCATGTCGACGTGATCGCGGAAGCGCACGCCCTTGACCACGCGGCCATCGCGTACATCCAGGCAGGGAATGATGCGGCGGCTCAGCATGCCAGCGCCTCCGCCAGGTCCATGCGCTGTTCCAGCAGCGCCTTGCCGAGGATCGCGCCGCCACAACCAGCGGCCTTCGCCGCCGCCACGTCGGCCACATCGCGGATACCGCCCGACGCCTGTACCACCACGCCCGGCAGCAACGCCGCCAGGTGCTGGTACAGGCTGATGTTGGGGCCGGCCAGCATGCCGTCGCGGGCAATGTCGGTGCACAACAGATGGCGCATGCCCGCCTGCGCGTAGCGTTCGGCCAGCGCGTCCAAGGTTACCCCTGCGTTTTCGGTCCAGCCGTGCACCGGCAACTGCCACTGTCCCTGCACGTCCTGGCGGGCATCGAGGGCGATGGTCAGCCGCTCCGGGCCGAATTCGGCCAGCCAGCCGATCACCTGTTCGGGCTCGCGTACCGCCAATGACCCGATCACCACGCGGCTGGCGCCGGCCTCGAGGATGCGCGCCACGTCGTCGCGGCCACGCACACCGCCACCGGTCTGCACCTGCAGCGGGGTCTGCGCACGGATCGCCGCCAACAGCGGCGCCAGCGTATAGCCGCCGACACGTGCGGCATCCAGGTCGACCAGGTGCATCCACTGCGCGCCCTGCGCCGCGAACGCCTGCGCACGCGGCAACGGATCGTCGCCATAGTGGGTTTCCTGCGCGTAGTCACCCTGGCGCAGCCGCACCACGCGGCCATCACGGATATCCAGTGCGGGATAGACGGTGAAACTCATGCAGCGGTGCCCTCGAGGAAATTGCGCAGCATCAGCGAACCGGTATCGCCGGACCGCTCGGGATGGAACTGGGCGCCGAAGTAGCGGCCCTGCTCGACCACGGCGGTGAACAGCCCACCGTGGTCGCAGGCGGCAACGGTATGGCTGTTCAGCGGCGCGGCGTAGCTGT
Organism: Stenotrophomonas sp. PA-6-5C; assembly: GCF_021605635.1. Taxonomy (NCBI): domain Bacteria; kingdom Pseudomonadati; phylum Pseudomonadota; class Gammaproteobacteria; order Lysobacterales; family Lysobacteraceae; genus Stenotrophomonas; species Stenotrophomonas sp. PA-6-5C. Next base: position 7,415 of record NZ_WKEE01000080.1, on the reverse strand, counting down.
GCACGAAATACGCACTGGCGCGCTCGGGAACCCCCTGCAGCAGCAGCGACGGGCGCAACGGCAGCAGCCGGTTCCAGCCCATGTGCGGCACACGGATGCCACACGCTGGCACCAGCTTGCGCACCACCCCGGGGATCAATCCCAGCGTATCCACGCCGGCCTCTTCGGAACGATCGAACAACAGCTGCATGCCCAGGCAGATGCCCATCAAGGGCACCTGCAGCTGGCGCAGCGGCTCGACCAGTCCCTGCGCATGCAGTCGCTGCATGCCGGGGCCGGCCGCACCGACGCCGGGCAGGATCACCCGCTGCGCGCCGGCCAGGCCGTCGGCGTCGCGGACCAGCCGCACCGTGGCACCGAGCCGTTCCAGTGCGTAGCGCACCGAACCCAGGTTGGCGCCGCCGGCATCGATCAGCACGACCTCGCTCACAGCGCCCCCTTGGTGGTCGGCAACGCGGTGCCCTGCCGTGCAAGCGCCGGCCGCAACGCACGTGCCAATGCCTTGAAGCAGGCTTCAACCTTGTGGTGGTCGTTGTCGCCACGCACCTGCAGGTTGAGGTTCAGGCCGCTGGCATCGCACAGCGAACGGAAGAAGTGCGGGACCAGCTCGGTCGGCATGTCGCCCACGCGCTCACGCTTGAACTCACCTTCGAACACGAAATACGGGCGGCCACTGAAATCCAGCGCAGCGCTGGCCAGGGTTTCATCCATCGGCAGGGTGAAACCGTAGCGGCCGATGCCGCGCTTGTCGCCCAGTGCTTCGCGCAGGGCCTGGCCCAGCGCAAGACCGGTGTCTTCGATGGTGTGGTGTTCGTCGATGTGCAGATCGCCCTCGGCGCGGATATCCAGCGCGAAACCACCGTGCTTGCCGATCTGTTCCAGCATATGGTCGAAGAACGGCAGGCCGGTGTGGACGTGCGCATCGCCGGCACGATCCAGATCCAGTTCGACACGGATCTTCGTTTCCTTGGTATTGCGCTGGACCACCGCCGTACGCGGCGCATCGGCCAGTGCGTGGGCAATGCCCGGCCAGTCCCACTCGCCGCCGAACTGCTCGGTGCGCAGTTGGAAGCCACGGATGTTGAGGTTGTCGGCGAACTGCAGGTCGGTGCTGCGGTCGCCGACCATGCCCGAGCGCGCCCAGTCGATGCTGCGGTCCTGCAGGTAGGCGATCATCAGGCCGATGCCCGGCTTGCGCGTCGGCGCGTTGTCGTGCGGCCAGCTGCAGTCGACCAGCACATCACGGAAAACGATGCCCTGGCTTTCGAAGATCTGCAGCATCAGGTCATTCGGGCCATCGAAGCTGGCGCGCGGATAGCCTTCGCTGCCCAGACCATCCTGATTGGTGACGATCACGAACTGGTAGCCGGCATCGCGCAGTTTCAGCAGCGCCGGGATCACCTGCGGCACGAAGCGCAGCTTCTCGTAGGCATCGATCTGGAAATCCGCCGGTTCCTCGATGAGGGTGCCGTCGCGGTCGATGAACAGGATGGGCGTCATGCGGCGGCCCTCCGTGCCGACAGGACCGCAAGCACGCGGTCATTCTCCTCGGGGCTGCCGATGCTGATACGCAGTGCATCGCCCAACTGCGGCGCAGCGCGCTGGTCACGCACCACCACGCCAGCAGCGAGCAGCGCGTCGAACGCAGCTTGGGCATCGGCAAAGCGGACCAGCAGGTAGTTGCCGGCCGAGGCGTACACTCGGCGCACGCCGGGGAACCCTGCCAGCGCGGTACGCAGGCGCTCGCGCTCGGCGATGACCGTGGCCACGCGTTCGGCGGTGCGTGCCAGCGCGGCCGGCTGCAGTGCCTGCACGGCCAGCTCGGCGCACGGCGTCGGCACCGGGTATGGCGCCTGGCAACGGCGCAGCACGGCAATCAGTTCCGGCGCGGCGATCAGGGTGCCGATACGTGCGGCGGCCAGCGCGTGCGCCTTCGACAACGTGCGCAACACCGCCAGGTTGGCGTGCGTGGCCAGCAGCGTGGCCGCCGATGCGCGCTGCGCGTACTCGACATAGGCTTCATCCACCACCACCAGCGCCTGCCCACGCAGGGCAACGGCCACGCGCTCAATCTCCGACAGCGGGATATCGCTGCCGGCAGGATTGGACGGCGCGCACAGGAAAACGAGCGTGGCGCCCTGCACCTTCGCAGCGGCAATCACCGCATCCAGGTCCGTGCGCAGGCTCTCGCCATCATCAATCAGCGGCACTTCAATCAACGGCGCACCCTGCAGGCGTGCGCAGACCGCGTACATGCCGAATACCGGCGGCGTCACCAGCACGCCATCGCGGCCCGGTACGCACAGGGCGCGCACCAGCAGATCGATCGCTTCGTCGCTGCCACGGCCTACCAGCAGCTGTTGCGGCTGCACGCCGTACAGCGACGCCAGCGCTTCACGCAGCGCAGCCGGTTGCGGCTCCGGGTAGCGGCGGCTGCCACCGCTGGCATCGGCCGGATTGGCCCACGCCGATTCATTCGCGTTCAACCACACCTCACCCTGCACAGCGCTGCTGCGCGCCGAACTGTAGCCGGCGAAGGCCTGCAGATCCGAGCGCACCAAGGCCAGCACGCCATCGATGTCCGCGCTCATGCGGCCACCTCCATGCGCAGTGCCACCGCACGTTCGTGCGCGTCCAGCCCTTCGGCGCTGGCGATGATGCGCGCGCAGCCACCGATTGCGGCCAACCCGGCGGCGCTTGCGCTCTGCACACTGATCAGGTTCTGGAAACTGGCTACGCTGACGCCGCTGTAGGCACGCGCGGCACCGGCGGTCGGCAGCACGTGGTTGGTGCCGCTGCAGTAGTCGCCCAGTGCTTCCGGCGTGTAGTCGCCGAGGAACACCGAACCGGCCGCCTGCACCTGGTCCAGCCAGTCGCGCGGTTCACGCAGGGCCAGGATCAGGTGTTCAGGGGCGTAGCGGTTACTGATCGCAAACGCATCCGCCAGCGAATCAACCTGGATCAACTGTGACGCCGACAGTGCTTGGCGGGCGATGTCCTGCCGCGGCAGCAGGGCGACCTGGCGTTCCACTTCGGCCTCGACGGCAGCCAGCATCGCTGCGTCATCGGTCAGCAGCAGTACCTGCGAATCCGGGCCGTGCTCGGCCTGCGACAGCAGATCGGCGGCAACGAAGGCCGGATTGGCACCGGCATCGGCGATCACCAGTACTTCCGACGGACCGGCCGGCATGTCGATGGCGGCGGCACCGTCTTGGGCAACCTGCTGTTTGGCCTCGGTGACGAAACTGTTGCCTGGCCCGAACAGTTTGTCGCTCGCCGGGATGCTCCCGGTGCCATAGGCCATCGCCGCGATCGCCTGCGCACCGCCCAGCTTGAACACACGTTGCACGCCGGTCAGGCGCGCGGCCACCAGCACCGCCGGATCGGCCGTACCGTCGGCACGCGGCGGCGTGCACAGCACTACCTGCGGGCAACCGGCCAACTGCGCCGGCACACCCAGCATCAGCGCGGTGGACGGCAACGGCGCACTGCCGGCCGGCACATACAGGCCAACGCGACCGATCGGCCGCAGCATGCGCTCGCAGACCACACCCGGTGCGGTTTCCACTGCATAGCCCTGGCCCATCCCCGCCTTGTGGAAGCGGGTGATGCGCTCGGCCGCCTCGACCATGGCCTGGCGCAACGCGGCCGGCACGGCGGCTTCGGCGGCAGCGAACTCGCTGTCGGAAACTTCGAAATCCTGCAGGTCCACGCCATCGAAGCGCGCGGTGATCGCGCGCAACGCGGCATCGCCCTGCGTGCGCACCTGCGCGATCAGCGTGGCCACCGCATCACGGGTCTGCTGCGCCACGGTCTGCACCGGGCGGGTCAGCGCCGCGCTGCGCGCGGCCTCATCAAGTTGCGACCAGATAAGACGATTCATGCCAGCGACCGCTCCACGCTCAATACCATCAGGCCCTGGGCGCCAGCGCGCTCCAGTTCTTCCATGCGCTGCCAGGTCAACGGACCGGGGCACATGGTCTGCAGGCGCAACGCACCGCCATCGGCAGGCAAACGCACCAACGGTTCGGCATCGGCCAGCAGTTGCGCCAGCGCGTCGACACGGTCCTCGCTGGCGCGGAACATCAGCAGCTTGCGGTCCTGGCGCTGCACCACACCGTCCAGGCGACGCAGCAGCATGCTGCGCAGGGCGCCACGGGCATCATCGGGAACGCGCACCGCACCGGCCAGCACGGCTTCGCTGTCGAGCAGGTTGTGCACCGGGGTGAGCTGGTTGGCGCGCAGGGTGGCACCGCTGGAGACCAGGTCACAGATCAGGTCGGCGGTACCCAGGCGCGGCGCGATCTCCACCGAGCCGGACAGCTCCACCACCTGCGCATCCACGCCCTGCGCGGCCAGCCACTGCGTGAGGATGGCCGGGTAGCTGGTGGCGATGCGGGTACCGGCCAGTTGTGCGGGCCCCTGCCATTGCCACTCTTCCGGCACCGCCAGCATCAACCGGCATTGACCGAAGCCCAGCCCACGCAGCGCGTGGTAAGCATCCGGCAGACCGATCTGGCGACGCGCAGCGGCCTGCTCGTCCAGTTCGTTGCGGCCGACGATGCCGAGATCGCAGACGCCATCGGCAATCAGGCCGGGGATGTCGTCGTCGCGCACCAGCAACAGGTCCACCGGCAGCGATTCGCCGTAGCAGAACAGCTTGTCGCGGCTCTCGCGCCAACTCAGGCCACAGGCGCTGAGCAGGTTGCGGGCGGGCTCGGCCAGCCGGCCACTCTTCTGGATGGCGATACGCAGCCGGTCTCGCGCCGGCGCTGCCTGGGTTGCACTCATGGGGGAGGTCTCGAAGTTCGGAACGGGGCGCGGATCAGCGCGAAGCAAGTCGGTCGACAGCGGCGGCATAGCCTCGATGGCCATGCTCGAGCGTGCGTGCCACCCGTCCGGTGGTGGTCACGCTGACGCCGGTGCGCTCGTGGATCTCGCGGTACGGCACGCCCTGCTGCAGCAGCGGAACCACCTTCCAGCGGTCGGCCATGGCCTCCAGCTCGGCCGGCGTGCACAGGTCACGCAGGAAGGCGACCACCTGCTCCGGCTCGCGCAGGGCGGCAAAAGCCTGGGCCAGGGCGTCCAGATCGGCTTGCGAGTCTTTGGCGGCGATGTCGGGACGGGCTTTCACGGACAGGACTCTTGCATCAATGTAATAGCGTGTTAGTACATTAGCGCATTCTTGCGCACTGCGTCAAACCGTGGGTTGGGCGGTACGGCAGGGCTACTGCCCTGCACCCACAGAAGCAAGAGCCAGTGCAACAGCAAAGGCCTGCATTCCGCGGGATGACGGAGAGGGTCCGGTGGCAGCGGGCGCCGTAAACCCGTCCATGGGGGCTTGGTCGCGGCTTGCTCATGTGCGCTGTCCTGCGCACACGGCAAGACCTGGGTTGGGCGTCCTGCCCAACCCGCCCGAGGCATGCCTCGGGCCCATGCCGCTCACACCCCTGCCACCGGACCCTCCCCGCCTTCGACAGCTGGCTGCGATCTGCTGGATTTCACTGGAAAGCTGATCGGAACCGGCTTTTGTCGAGTCGAGCCATGGTCGACTGCTGTTCGCCGGAAACGCAGAACGCCCACCATAAGTGGGCGTTCTACTTTGAAATCAAGATGCTGGCGACGCTCAGGGCAGGCAGCGGACCTCTGCCTGCAGCGCGCCGCGGCGCAGGCATTCGCCGAACAGGCTGCCCTGCCGGCTGGGATGGGACTGCAGGTTCTGCAGCGCCCCCGCCCGGCCGATGCACGCGCGCTCGGCCAGGGCCTGCAGATCCTGCTCAAGCTGCGCCCGGTCGATCACATGGCAGCGATCAACCACCAGCTGGTACTGGGCCGGGCCGATCCGGGTGCTGCGCAGCGCCGGATCACTCTGGCAGCCCGCCAGCAGGAGCAGCACCAGCGCCCCTGCGGCGGCGGGCTTCACGCCATGACCCGCGACTGCTCCAGCTCCACCTGCAGGGTGCTGGCCAGTTCGTCGCGCGAGATCTCGAACTGCTGCTCGCGCAGCAGGTCCTTCACCGCCACCACGCCGCGCGCCAGTTCGTCTTCGCCCGCCAGCACCACGAAACGGATACCCGCCTTGGCCGCGTACTGGAACTGCTTGCCGATCTTCTTCGGCTCCATCTGCACTTCAGTGTTGATGCCACCGGCGCGCAGGCGACGGGCAATATCCAGCGACTGCGGCATGCCCTGCTCGTCCATCAACGCTACCAGCGCCTGCACGCTGCTGGCCTCGATGCCCTCGATCAGCCCGGCTTCGCGCAGCTGCCAGAACAGGCGCGACAGGCCGATGGAAATACCAACGCCCGGAAGCTTGGACTTGCTGTAGTGGCTGGCCAGGTCTTCATAACGGCCGCCGGAACAGATCGAACCGATCTGCGGGTGGTCGGTCAGCGTAGTCTCGTACACCGTGCCGGTGTAGTAATCCAGGCCACGGGCGATGGAGAAGTTCAGGCAATACGCACTTTCCGGAACGCCCAGTGCCTGCACCAGCTGCAGCACTTCGCGCAGCTCGGCCACGCCGGCACGCAGGATCTCCGACGAACCGGCGCCGGCCTCCAGTGCCGCCAGCTGCGCCAGCGCATCGGCATGCCCCTGCGAACGCACAGCGACAAAGGCAAGAATCTTCTCGACCTGTTCGGCCGGGATGGCAAAGCCCTCGCCCACCAGCGTCTCGCGCACGTAGTCGGGGCCACGCTTGTCCAGCTTGTCCACTTCGCGCAATACCGCCAGCTGGCGCTCGCCCTCGGCCACGCCCAGGCTCTCGAAGAAGCCGCGAAGCAGCTTGCGGTTGTTCAGCTGGATGCTGAAGTCACCGATGCGCAGTTCGGCAAACACCGCGTGGATGACCGCCAGCACTTCGGCGTCGTAACGCACGCTCAGGCTGTCCTTGCCGATCACGTCGATGTCGCACTGGTAGAACTCGCGGAAGCGGCCGCGCTGCGCACGCTCGCCGCGGTACACGCGCTGCATCTGGTAGCGACGGAACGGGAAGGTCAGCTCGTGTTCGTGCTCGGCCACGTAACGCGCCAGCGGCACGGTCAGGTCGAAGCGCAGCGCCATCTCCGGCAGCGAACGGTCGCCGGATTCGGCGGCGTTGGCCAGCGCGCCGGTGGACTGCACGAAATACACCTGGCGCTCGGTCTCGCCACCTGACTTGGTCAGCAGCACATCGGACAGCTCGAACACCGGCGTCTCCACCGGCAGGAACCCGAAGCGCTCGTAGTTCCGGCGGATCACGTCCAGCATGCGCTGGAATGCAATCTGCTCGCGCGGCAGCAGTTCAAGGGTGCCGGGCGGGGTACGGGGCTTGATCACGGGCGGAACTCCTGCAGGAACGGGACGTGGGAGGGGGCGACATTCTAGCGCCCCCGCCTCGGGCAGGGTCGAACGGCCGCTTGAAGTATCATAAGGCC
>NZ_WKEE01000008.1:0-124133 GCF_021605635.1 Stenotrophomonas sp. PA-6-5C | reverse complement strand
GGAGGGAGGGAGCCCCCTCCCGCCTGTTGTCACGGCCAGTAGCCCATGCGCGTAGCGAGCTGCCCATTTGGATAGTAGGTACGCCAGTTACCGTCGCTGTACTCCGTGCGCTGGCCACCCGAAGGAGACGAGACGCGGAACACATCGGCCAGCACATCGAACGAGCTGGTCTCTCCGGTTGCTGCCAGGGCGATGCCTGCGATCTTCTTGTCCGCCCGCACGTCCACACCCCAGCGGGCGCTGGCTTCGTTGCCGCCCGGTGACCATGTGGGCGGCTGGGTTGCACCCTCAGCCACTTCGGACAACATCGGCCGCATGATCCAGAAATAGGGGTCTGCCTGCCCCATTCCCTGGATGCGCAGGCGCACCGCCATCGACACGGTTCCCGATGGCGCCTTGGCGATGCCGAACCCACGCGGGAAGGTCGAGATAGGCCCGCTGGTCAAGCCTGCAGGTTCCATGTTCGACGTGCCAACGCTGCCGATGATCTGCCCCAATCCGTTGAGAAACTCGGCATAGAACAGCACCCGGCAACGGTGCGAGTTGACCACCGCCGAGATGCAGTACGTTTTTCCCGCCTCTGCCGGCAAGGTATCCCCAGCGGTGGCAAAGGCGTTCGAACCATTTGCCCAAGTCCCTGGCCGCATCGCCGACAGCGCGCTGGTCATACCCTGCGGGATGTAGTTCGCATTGCCATCCACGTGATCGACGTGGGCTTGCCCCTTACCGGCGCACAGCACGCCACAGCCATGCTCCTGGCACCGATACAGGTCGCGCAGCAGGATCGTTTCCCGCAGCGCGCGCCATGCCCTGCTGTTCGTCGGGAGGGCTCGCTTGGCTTGGCGATTGCCCGCCAGGCCGGCCATCAGTACGGGTTCCCATCCAGGTCCACGCGCTCCGGCTCGGCGCCTTCCTCCTGCACCGGTGCGCCAACCTCTTCGCCCAGCAGCAGTGCCACTGCCTGGCCGATGGCGTCGAACTGCGCCTCGTACTGCATCAGGCAGCGCTTCCGACCATTGCTCACGTCGAACACCATCGATGGCTTTCCGTCCCGCACCCAGCTGCAGCGCTTGGTCAGCGCGGCATCGATGGGGACATAGGTGGCCACCGGAACCTTGATCAATGCCGGCGCGGGCGGGTTCGGCTTAGTGGGCGCGGCTTGGCATGAGGCCAGCAGCGCAGCTGTGACAACCACGATGACGCGCATGTCAGTACCCCTTCAATGCTGGGCAGGCGGAATCAAGCAGCTCAAGGGCCGCCCTGCAGGTGTCGGGCCGCTGCTCGTAGCGGCCGCGCCAGGTGGAAGCCTCCTTCTCGGACGCTTCGATCTTGCCGGCCAGGGCCTGCAACGCCGCCGCGCTCTCTGCCTTGAGAGCTTCCAGCTTCTCGGCCTCGGCCCTCAGTGCGGTGGCGACCTCGGCCAAGCGCTGGTCGCGGGTGTCCACGTCCGCCTGCAATCGGGCGGCGTCGGCTTTCCAGTCTGACCGGACCTTGATCACCTGGGCGCTCAGGTCGCGGATCTTCTGTTCTTTCTCCCAAGCGGTCAGCCCGGACACCGCACAGCCGAAGGCCAGAACCGCGCACACCACCTTGACCTTGCTGCCGGGCTTGCTCAGCCACTGCAGCGCGTCGGCAGCGGCACCGACGATCAGCGTCCACAGCGCGCGAAGGAATCGGATCAGTACGTTCATGGCTTGTCGCCTCCGATGGCGCCGGTGGCTTTCTCCACCAGGCCATGCGTTACCCGGTTGAATTCAGCCCAGGGCGTCTCCAGCCCCGTTAGGCCTCCACCGGAGTGATAGCGGTCTTCCCACCGCTTGTACCACCCGTACATGGTCTCGCCTGCCAGTCGAAGGCCGCCGCGCTGCGCGGGCTGCAGGCCCGCAATGTCCTGCGTCAACTCCGCTAGGATCTCGGGGAACTCGCGGCCGTCCTGCTCGTGGGCGGACTCCACCGCCCTGCGGCCCACGTCAGCCAAGCGGCGGCGGCCGGCGTACTGGACGACGATTTCTGCATAGGCAGCTACGTTTGCCGCTGACGGCGTCGTGCTGGCAAGCTCGGTGATGTAGGCGCCGTCACCCACCAATTCCAGCTTTCCGCGCGACTCGAACCACTCGCCTATGGTGACGGCGTCGAAGGGCCGTTGCTTCTCGGCCAGGGTGCGAATCGACTCGAAGATCAGACGATGGTCATGGCGGTAGAAGTCCTCGGCGGACAAGGTATCCGACACCAGCGGCCACGCCTCGGGAGATAGCATCAGCCCACCCAGAACGGCCTGCTCAGCCTCAACGCTATGCGGCGGCAGGTTGGGGTCAAAGCGCATCAGGCCTGCCCCCCTTTCCGGTTGTTGTGGTACGTGCCTTCGATGACCTTCAGCAGGTTCTCCTCGGACTTGATCAGCCAAGGCAGGGACACCTGGAAGCTGTTCACCTTCCCCATGAGGTAATCGCTATCGCGCATCCACTCGAACAGACCGCGCCACCATTCGACCGTCTGCCTTTCGGGATCAGCCTTCCAGCGCGCGCGCAGGTGCGTCTGCCGGCTATCGCTCCATCCTTGAACGACGGGACAGTTCGGGAGCTCCTTGTGGTATGCCGCAATGATTGCTTCATGGGGGCAGCCGACAGGAGTCTTGCTGCCGAGCAGATCCGCCTGCTCATCCACTGCGTTAGCAGCCCCTTCGTCACCGGCAGGTGACCCATGGGTTTCTTCTTGATGGTTATATGATGGATTGGGTGCAGCTGCTGCACCCCGTTCGGTCGCCAGCTGCACCCCGTTGTCGTCGTCAGCTTCACCCCGTCCCGGCTTGCGGGGTGCATTTCCCGCACCCCGCGCCATGATGAGGTCATAGACGACTGGGCGGCGGTCAGCCCGATCGATGTACACAGCGGCCAGTCCCTGACTGCCCTTCCTGGTTGCACCGGCATCTACCAGCTGTGCAAGCTTCAAGCGGACCGTCCGAACAGACAGGCCGGTGTCCTGGGCGAGGCTGTCAGCCGAAGGGAAAGCCCCCCTCCCGTCCTTGTCCGCATAGTTTGCGAGGCACAGCAGCACGTGCCTGGATACTGGGTCCGCGACGATTCGCTGTTCCATCGCCCACGCCATCGCCTGGACGCTCACGCCGATGCCCCCTGCACTTCTGGGAACGCTGCCAACATGAGTGTGGCGAAGGCGCCGAGGTGCTCGGCAGTGATCCAACGTTTGCTCGACATTTGTTGGATCCACTCCAGTGCCTGCTGCGGGCCGGAGCAGTAGAAATCGTAAGTCGGCTCGTCACCTGGCCGCGTGCGGTCGTAGATCTCAACGGCAATGCGGCCGTCGGGGAGGCGTTCCTGCAACCGGACTAAGGGCCTCGCGTGTCGATCTTGGATGTGGGCCAAGGCGTCTTGCATGACGTCGGCGTAGGCGCGCAGCCCCTGCCCATGCAGGTTTGCATCGGATTCATGGTGTGGCATAGTGGCCTCGTTCTGAACGAAGCCTCCGCGCATGTCTGCCCGACAGCGGGGGCTTCGTCGTATCTGGACGTTGGGATTTCGCGCCAGACACCCGAGCGGCCACTGCCGCGCTCAGAATGCACGCTTTCCTTCACTGCGCTAGGACCGTTCCATCGAGCCCAGCAAAATCGCTTTATTCGCCGCTGATGGGCTCGACTGGCGCAACAACGTTGCCTGCAGAATCAAACCTGTCCGGATACTTGGCGTGGAAGAACAGCGCCCATGGCCGGGGGATGCCCCGTCGGCGCCATTGGCTGATGGAAGGAGCTCGAACCGAGCAGAGGGCAGCGACTCGCTTCGTGCCCCCAAGGGAATCGATCAGCATCGACGCCTGCGCGGGGTCGTTGATCGCGGAAACGTGGGAAGTCGTGGTCATGGACGAGGAAATTAGCAGTTCCTAATTTACTTTACAACGGTCTCGTGCGTAACATTGCCTAATTCCATTCACAGAACCTAACCATGGACCTCTCATCCCGTCTGCGCACGGCTCTGGCTCGCTCAGGTATCTCTCAGCTCGAATTGGCCAAGACTGTTGGTGTTTCGGCCCCGAGCGTAAGTGGCTGGCTGAGCGGGAAGTCTCAATCCATACGCGGGGATGCCTTGGTGAAGGCCGCGCGCGTTCTTGGCGTACCAGCGATGTGGCTCGCTACCGGCGAAGGTTCCATCGATGACGCCCCCGACGGTCCGCCGCTCTCCGTCCGTGAGACGCCCCCCGGCTACCTTCGCCTTGAGCTACTGGATGGAGCAGCAGGCATGGGCGCAGGGGTCGTGAATGAAGAATTCCCGGAGGTCATCCGGAGCATGGAGTACGCGGAGTGGGATATCCGGCAGCGCCTTGGATTCCTGCCCCAGCCTGGGCGCCTCAAGCTGATCACTGGGCGAGGCCCCTCCATGGCGCCGGTCATCAACAATGGCGACGTTGTGATGGTCGACACTGCCGTGGACTACTTCGACGGCGATGCCATCTACGTAATCAACATCGGCGGCGAGACTCAGATCAAGGGACTGCAGCGAAGGGCCGATGGGGTCTATATCGTCAGCGCCAATGCACTGTTCCCGCCGTACCCTGCGCCGGACGATTTGTTCATCGCTGGCAAGGCGGTGGTCCAATACAGCGCGCGCCAAATCGCCTGAAGCCGATTCCTGAACTCGTTAAGAAAATTAGCGAAAGTAAATTAGGGATTGCTATTGCACAATCGATTAGCAATGCCTAATCTAGTCCTGTCGCCGCACATCGCGGCTGATGGGAGCCATAAAGATGCACGCTTCAAGGGAAATTTGGCGCAGTAAGCACCGCTTGGTGCGTCAGCTCAACAGCCTCCGCAAGCGCTACGAAAGCCGCTTGCAGGACAACGGCTTCAGCCTGTTCAACCTCGCGGATCACGCGACCCTCATGGCGGTTTTTGCTCGCCATGACCCGCTCCTCTTCTCAGTAGGGCACCGCCTCCGCTGCAAGCGCGAGGGGTTCGGGTATCTCCTGGGCAAGCCTTCGAGGCTGCCGGCATGACTTCCAACTGCCGCTGCAATAACGCCAGTTACGACCCTGAAACGCGGCCCGAGCCGTCTACGCTGATTCGCGTCGGATGGATTCTGGTGGCCTGCACCGCCGCAATCGTCGTGCCGCTACGTGTCCATGAAATCGTGGTTGCAAACCAGACGAGGACCATATTTTGCGCCGCCACATCGGGTGACGCATATCCCCCGACTTTTGCAGTTTCTCACAGCGCCCAGTACCAAGGAAACCTGAAAGATGAGTCAGAAAAGCCCTACACAGACGCGCGGCACTGATCACCCGCACGCCGGTTGCCGCGTGATCAAGCAATACGAAGAAGGCGAGATCCACATCGGAGACAGCATCCACCTTGTCGTTCTCGCAGCGCGCGACGGGAAGGCCAGAATCGGGATACGAGCGCCGCGCCACCTGGAAATCAGCGCCCCAAAACAGTGACGGTCCGAGCGCGCCAACGCCCGAACCGTCAGCCAAGCCGCCCCGTAATCGACCAAGATCAAGGAAGCCAACATGGCGAAGAACAGTGTACCCCCGAGCAGCCCAGCAGTGTCCCTCGACGCAGGCCAGGTGAACCTGATCAGGCAGCACCTCCGGAAGTTGACCGCCTACACCGACGTCCTGTGTGAGGGCGACCTGAGCGATGTGCAGCCGTCGTCAATCAACGTTATTGCCGACCACGCCGCACTTACGGTCCTGTACATCGGGGAAATTCTCGACACGGCTGCCTCTGCGGCGGGGGTGGCGCCGTGAGCAAGACATCTGCCAAGAGCCTAGACCCTGCAAGCCGCGAGGAACTGGCTACCCAGGCACTTCATGAGCTGTACGTCGGAGTGGCTGATATGCGAGACCTGTTGCAGTTCGTGATTGAGCACGGCCCACTCGGAAACGAGGACTTTCCGCGGGGCGTTGCAGCTGCCGTCAGCATGTCCCACGAACGCGCTGTGGCGCTGTGCAAGGTCGCGGAGGGGGTCCTGTGAACGAAATCGAGAACCCCATCGACCGGCTTCTCGCGCGAGGGCTCACCGGTCGCGATCTCGTCTCGTACATGCTCCCCGGCATCGTCTGGCTCGCGGAGCACCAGGACGAAACTTTCCGGCTCTGTTACCACGACGATGCTGGGCAGGTCGTAGTGGAAGCGGTGGCTGCTCCTGACCTGATTACCCGGGCGCGGGAACTGGGTTGGACCGTGGACGATCCCAATCCCGATCACCCCTACTGCATGTTCGGCGAAGCCATCTACCACTTCCGCCGCGGGGTCCACTGGTTTGCAACGGCCTGCGACGACACAACCGAGATGCTGCCCCTGGCATTGCCAGCGCGCGAGCTCGCGGCTGCGAAGAAAAGGGATGATCGCCTGTACAACGAGGCCGCGCGGGCTCGCCGCGCAAGGGCACACGACCGCCAAGTGAAGCGTCAAAAAGAGGTCGAGGAACGAAAGGCGGTCGGCGAGCTTAACGCCGCAGTGCAGATTGCGGCCGACGACTTCCAGGCCGAGGCGGTAAGGGCTGGCAAGCCCATCACCCCGGCAACCGCGCGACGCAAGGCCTGGAAGCACATACGCAAGTGCGACGACTGGACGTATCACCTGCTCCTCAAGCGCCTGCGGGCGATGCAATCACAGGAGGCTAAGGCATGACCACTATGGATCCCGTGAGTCGAGCAGCGACCCCGCTGCAGGCGCATACGTCAGTAGCATTCCCACCGCCGGCCGATGGCTTCGCCCACATCCTGGTGAGCGACAACCTCAATGCGCCGCGCTTTGAAAAGGGCGACGTGCTGCTCGCAGACCTGTCCCGCACTGAATGGCGCTACGACGGCATCTACGTCCTTGATCTGCACGGACAGCAGGTGGTGCGTTACGTGCAGGATCGAGGGTCAAAGGGGCTCTACGTCTACTACCTCGCTGCGATGGATCTAGGCCAGTTCATCCCCAAGAGCGAGCTGAGGGTGCTCGCAGCGATCAAGGCCGTGAACTGCACAAGGAGAGTGGCATGACCTCATCAGCAATCAACGCACAGGTGGCCGAGCTTTGCTCGGCAGCCGCCACGCTCCGCCAGCCAGGCGGGACGACCACCGACCGGATCAGTGCCGAGCTGCTCGAACGAGCGGCCCACACCATCGCGGTACTGCAGCGCGCGCCGCTGCCGGCCACCACCGTGACAGATCTTCTGCCGATCATGCAGGACGGCTGGACGTTGGAGGTCTACGGCATCTGGGCGATCCGGGCGGCGGAACGTGCGCACGGCATCGGTGGCGATATGGCGAACCCTCCACCGCCGAGCTGGGCTGAGGCGCCGGACGGCTACAACTTCCGGGCGATGTGCAGCGACGGACAATGGCTCTGGTTCAAAGACAAGCCTTACACCGAGACTTTCGGTCGCTACGACGGCTGGGACAGCGATGAGGGAATCCGCGAAGCACGCGGCCTGAACTTCTACGCGGGCTGGGAAACCACACTGGAAGCACGCCCGGGGGTTACCGATGTCTGAGACCGTAGCCAACAGCGCGCGCGACTACTCGCTGACCGCCCAACAGGCCGGTGAGCTGATGGCGATATGCAGCACGCCCTTGCCGGCACGGCTGACGGCGCTCCACGGAATGGTGGCGTGCCACGGTTGCGACGGCGTGGTGCAGCTGTTCGCCCAGTTCATCGGGCTTGCCAACAGCGTCGCGGCGAATGCGAAAGAACAAGCAGAGCAGCTGCTGGTGGAGTTGGGGGAAGTGCATCCTTACACCGCTGAGAAGATCAACATGCCTTGCGTGCTCGGTGCCCTACAAGGTGCCCGGCTGGTGCATGGGATTGATGCATCGAACGTGTGCCACGGATGCGCGTTCCGGCATGGCTCGATCGCTAACCAGTGCCTCCCCACGACTCTGGATGCGGATCGGTGCAGTGAGCCGGGAGAACACGCCTTTCTTTGCCACGAAGTGATCAGCCCGAGCGGGGAGGCCACGCAAGCCTGCAAGGGCTTCGCCCAGGCGCGACGGGCGGCAATGCAGGCGCTGAGAAGGGGGACGGGCACATGAAGCTCCGCGCCCACTTCACCGCAGCTCTCTGGAAGGTGACCGCACGCAATCTGCTCGGCTGGCCCACTGAGCGCCGGCACCGGCTGTCCGGCCGCTACCAGCACATCCGCTACAACGAAACCGGCCGATGGACAAAAGGCCGGCTACCGCAAGAAGGAGGCACACATGGCCGCTGACACGATCGATCCCATTCTGAAGATGCCCGCAGTGGTGAAGATCACCGCTCTGTCCGAGTCCTCTATCCGCCGAGGCATGCGAAACGGAACGTTCCCAGCCTGCAAGCGACTCGGCCCCCGTGCCATTGGCTGGCCGGAGTCGGTGATCAAGGCTTGGGTTGCCGGGACTGGCGCTGCTTCAGCTTCGCCAGGTGATCAGCCCAGCGGTTCATCATCTTGATGCGATCGGGCAGGAACTCGGCGTGGTTGTAGGCCGCGCTGGTCTTGTTGGTTTTGGCATGCGACAGCTGCATATCCACGACGGCAGAAGGATGGCCGTCCTCGTGCAACCAAGTCGATGCGGTCGCTCGGAAATCGTGGCCGGATATCTCATTCATCCCGAGGTACTTCAAGCCCATGTTCACCGCCTCGCGTGACATGGGCTTTTTCGCGTCCCGCCTGTTGGGGAACAGGTAAACACCGCCGCCGCTGATCGCTTGCAGCTCGCGGAGCAGTGCCACCGCGCGCGGCGCGAGCGGAACCCAATGCTTGCGGCGCTTCTTCATCTCGCCGGCATCGATCTTAAGCAGCGGTGTTTTGGCGTCCCAGTCAACGTTCGACCACTTCGCGGTGCGCAGCTCCTTGGTGCGCACGAAGGTCAGCGCCAGCAGCTCCACTGCGATGGCGGTTTCGCGGTGCCCTGTATAGCAGTCCAGGCTGGCGAGCAACTTGCCCATGGTTGAATCGGAGTGGGCAACCGCATGTGAAACGGGGGGCTTCTTGATCGCCCGCCGGACCGGATGGGTGGGATCGGAGTCGGCGCGAAGATTGATGATCGCGTGCTCGAACACTGCCGACAGGGTTTGGCGGGTCACGATGGCCACGTGCGGTCCGCCCTTCTCGGCCTTACGGAGCAACTTAAGCACATCGGCGGGTGTCACCTCCCGAATCGGCCATTTGCCAATGTCCGGCAGGATTCGTTGGTCCAGGTATCGCCTGGAGCGGTCCCGGTGCGATGCCGACCAGCCCTTCTCCGCGCTGGCAAACCACTCCTCAGCATTCTCTGCCAACGTGTTGAGCGCGCTTTCCTCGCTCCTGGCTTTGGCAATCTTCCGCTGCTGCACCGGGTCTTGCCCCAGCTTCACCTGGGACTTGGCCAGGCGCATGGCAGCGCGCGCGTCGGCCAAGCTCACATCCTGCAGGGTGCCGATGGCCAGAAGCTTCTGCTTAGAATCCAAGCGGTAAGCGTAGCGCCAGAGCTTCGATCCGTTGGGCCGGATTTCAAGGAAAAGGCCACCACCGTCGCTCAATCGATAGGGCTTCTCTGCCGGCTTGGCACCGCGAATCTTGAAGTCTGTAAGAGCCATCGAACGTCGTCCGTCCCTGTACGCATTGTGGGTCAGATGATACCAACATCCGTACCAACAATTTCATGCGCTCTTATGACCGCTTGTGATCCCTACTGAATCCGGAATTGAGCTGTCGAGCCTTAAAACAAGGCAATTTCATGACCCTGATGACAGCTCGTGATTACTTGTGATTGCTGCAACACCATTCAAACTGATGATGCGCATGCGGAAGAACCTACGGCGGGAAACCGGGCAAGCATACCGGTTGCCTGCCGGGCTGAGCAGCCCGCGGGGGCAGCTCTGGACACCCGCGTGAAGGGGCAGGACGAGCGCAGAAAGCCCAGCTGGATTAGGATTTGCGCTCCAAATGAAGATGAATCGAGTTTTGATGAGCGACCACCGTCACCGTTTCCTGCAGCTGGCCCTGACCGCCGATGCCCTGCGCTTCGGCCAGTTCACCCTCAAGTCCGGCCGGCTGAGCCCCTATTTCTTCAACGCCGGCCGTTTCGACTCCGGCTCCCTGCTGTCGCAGCTGGGCGCGTGCTATTCCGACGCCATCGACGCCACCGGGATCAAGTACGACGTGGTGTTCGGCCCGGCCTACAAGGGCATTCCGCTGGCCACCGCAATGGCCTGCGAGCTGGCCCAGCGTGGCCGCGACCTGCCGCTGTCGTTCAACCGCAAGGAAGTGAAGGACCATGGTGAAGGCGGCCAGTTGATCGGCGCCGACATGACCGGCAAGCGCGTGCTGATCGTCGACGACGTGATCACCGCCGGCACCGCCATCCGCGAGGCGCTGGCGATCATCCGCGCTGCGGGCGGCATTCCGGCCGGCATCGTGGTGGCCCTGGACCGCCAGGAGATCGCATCGGACACCGACCATCGCTCGGCCGCGCAGGCCGTGGCTGAAGAGGCCGGCATCCCGGTGATCGCGGTGGCAACGTTGGCCGACCTGCTTGATTTCGCGTCCGGAAATCCGGAACTTGTAGGCTACCGGCAGCCGCTGGAGGCCTATCGCGCCCAGTACGGCGTCCGTTCCACGCGCTGACCATCAGGGGGAAGGCCGCATGTTCCGAGTTCCTGCCATCGTTGCTGTCAGCCTGCTGCTGGCGATGCCGCAGACGCTGCTGGCACAGTCCGGCGGCAAGGCTGCAGAC
This sequence comes from Stenotrophomonas sp. PA-6-5C, assembly GCF_021605635.1. Classification (NCBI taxonomy): domain Bacteria; kingdom Pseudomonadati; phylum Pseudomonadota; class Gammaproteobacteria; order Lysobacterales; family Lysobacteraceae; genus Stenotrophomonas; species Stenotrophomonas sp. PA-6-5C. The sequence goes on along the minus strand of NZ_WKEE01000008.1, from coordinate 113,441 downwards.
AAGAAGCTGTACTGCTGGAACGAGGGCAAGGAGCGGATCTGCAGCGATGCGCTGCCGGCCGATGCGGTCAACCACGCCCGCGATGAGTTCAGCGCCAACAGCGGCCTGCGCAATGCGCAGGTGCAGCGCGCGTTGAGCGATGAGGAACGCGCTGCCGCCAGCACGGCGGCGGCGCAGGTCCAGCTGGACCAGATGGCCGAGCAGACCCGCCAGCGCACCGAACAGGCGATGCTGACCACCTACGGTGATGAGAACGCGCTGCGGCGCGTGTTCGCCGAGCGCCAGGAGGTGCTCGACAACAACCTCAAGACCGCCCAGTACAACGTGGCCAGCCTGCGCGATTCGCTGGTGGCCCTGCTTGCTGCCGCCGGTGACCGCGAACTGGCAGGCGGCAAGGTGGCCGACAAGCAGGCCCAGGCGATCGCCCAGCGCCATGCGCAGTTGAAGTCGCAGCAGCGGCTGCTGGCCAGCTTCGAACAGCAGCAGCAGGCATTGAAGGTCGAGATCGAAAGCAGCCTGCAGCGCTATCGGCAGCTGAAGGGATTGGCACCGGCGAGCCAAGCCCCCTGATTGCCGGTAGAGCCGAGCCCACGCTCGGCTCCGCTTGACCTCGGGAAAGAGCCGCCGAGCGTAGGCTCGGCTCTACAGCAGGCGGGGCTGGTTACGGGTTGGCCCACGGAATTTATGCACTCTTTACGCGTCGGCCCGGTCCGGCGCGTAGTGCGTTTATGGGGGTGGGGACGACGATGACGGCCTGAGGTGGAGGGGTTCCACCAGGTCTCAATTCCATGTCCCCCTGGCTGTCGTTGCTGTGTGGCGTGCTGGTGCTGGTTGCCGCCGCCTATCTTCTTTATGTCGTGCTGCGGCCCGAGTCGTTCTGAGCGGAGCCTGCCATGACTGAAATTCTTGCCATTCTTGCCGCCAGCCTGCTGCTGGCCTGGCCCCTGGGCCTCTATCTTGCCCGGGTGATGCGCGGCACGCCGATGAAGGTCGACGTGCTGTTCCACTGGATCGAAAAGCCGCTGTACAAGGTGCTCGGCGTCGATCCTTCACGTTCAATGTCCTGGCGGGGCTACGTGCTGGCGTTCGTGCTCAGCAACGTGGTGATCGCGGTGCTGACCCAGGCCGTGTTCATGACCCAGGCGTGGTTGCCGTTGAATCCGGACCAGATCCCGAACATGCGCTGGGACACGGCGCTGCACACGATGATCTCGTTCCTGACCAACACCAACCAGCAGCACTACTCCGGCCAGGCACAGCTGTCCTACTTCTCGCAGATGACCGGCATCACCGGCCTGCAGGTAGTGACGCCGATGATGGGTCTGGCGCTGGCCGTGGCGACGCTGCGTGCGTTGTTCTCGCGTGCTCCGAAATCGGTCACCGCGCCTGTCGCGGGCGATGACCGCCAGGTGGCGGTGGGCAATTACTACGCGGACGTCGTGCGCCTGTGCGTGCGCTTCCTGTTGCCGTTGTGCCTGGTATGGACGCTGCTGCTGACCAGCCAGGGCGTGCCCTCCACGATGGCCGGTGGCCCGCAGGCCACACCGATCGACGCCAGTGCCGGCATGGCGCAGCAGAAGCTGCCGCTGGGCCCGGTTGCGGCGATGGTCGCGGCCAAGCAACTGGGCGCCAATGGTGGCGGCTGGTATGGCCCGAACAGCAGCTTCCCGCTGGAGAACCCGACCCCGGTGTCGAACATGCTGGAAGTGATCGGCATCCTGCTGGTGCCGATGGCGGTGATCTTCATGATCGGTGCGTTCACCGGGCGTCGTCGTTTCGGCGCGCTGGTGTTCAGCTGCATGCTCGGCATGTCGCTGCTGTCCACCGGCGCGATGGTGTGGAGCGAGGGCCATAGCGCCAGCGCGGCCACGCCGCTGCTGATGGAAGGCAAGGAAGTGCGCTTCGGCGCCGATGGCACCGCGCTGTGGGCGGCGGTGACCACCCAGGTCTCCAACGGTTCGGTCAACGGCATGCACGATTCGCTGAGCCCGCTGTCTGGCGGCCTGGCAATGGTCAACATGCTGGTCAGTGCGATCTGGGGCGGCATCGGCTGTGGCCTGCAGCAGTTCATCGTGTACCTGCTGCTGGGTGTGTTCCTGGCCGGGCTGATGACCGGCCGTACGCCGGAGCTGTTCGGTCGCAAGCTGGAAACGCCACAGGTGCGCCTGCTGGCCCTGCTGGTGCTGCTGCAGCCGATCACGCTGCTGCTGTTCACCGCGATCACGCTGGCCGTGCCGGGTCTGGCGGGTACCTCCAATCCAGGCTTCCACGGCATCAGCCAGGTGTTCTACGAGTATGTCTCGGCCTACGCCAACAACGGTTCGGGCTTCGAGGGCCTGGGGGACGCCACGCCGTGGTGGAACCTGAGCTGCTCGCTGGTGCTGCTGCTGGGCCGCTTCCCGCTGCTGATCATCCCGCTGGTGGTGGCCGCGCAGCTGGCCGCCAAGCGGCAAGCCCCTGAATCGGCCGGCAGCCTGCAGATCGAAACCCCGACCTTCGCCCTGACCCTGGTCTCGGTGATCGTCATCCTGACCGTGCTGCAGTTCATGCCGGCGCTGGTACTCGGCCCGATCGCCGACCACCTGAGCCTGGGACTGCACTGAGGACACCCCCATGAGTAGTCACGCAACCGCAAACCGTTCCTCTTCCGTGGCGTCCCGCCCGGCCCTGCTCGATGCCGCCGGCCTGCGCCGCGCGCTCATCGAGGCCGTACGCAAGCTGTCGCCGATGCACTTGGTGCGCAGCCCGGTGATGGCGGTGGTGATGGCCGGCACGATCGTCGCCGCGATCATCACCCTGACCGGCAATGCACCACTGGGCTTCGGCCTGGCGGTGACGGCGATCCTGCTGGTCACCGTGCTGTTCGGCAATTTCGCCGAGGCCGTGGCCGAAGCACGTGGCCGTGGTCAGGCCGCCTCGCTGCGCCGCGCCCGCCAGGACCTGGTGGCGCGCCGTCTGGCGTCGGCGCAGGCCGGTGCCAGCGAAACCCAGGTGCCGGCCGCCGAACTGCGTCCCGGCGACCACGTGATCGTCAGTGCCGGCGAGCTGGTGCCGGCCGACGGCGAGATCGTGCAGGGCCTGGCCACCATCAACGAAGCGGCGGTGACCGGCGAGTCGGCACCGGTGCTGCGCGAGGCGGGTACGGATCGCTCCGGCGTGATCGGCGGCACCAAGGTGCTGTCCGACCAGATCGTCGTACGCATCACCGCCGAGCCGGGGCACAGCTTCCTGGACCGGATGATCGCGCTGGTGGAAGGCGCCAACCGGCAGAAGACACCGAATGAAATCGCGCTGACCCTGCTGCTGGCGGCGATGACGCTGACGTTCCTGGTGGTGGTGGCAACGCTGCCGGCGATCGGTGCCTCGGTGGGCGTCAAGGTTGATCCGCTGCTGCTGATCGCGCTGCTGGTGTGCCTGATCCCGACCACCATCGGTGGCCTGCTGCCGGCCATCGGCATCGCCGGCATGAACCGTGCGCTGGCCGCCAACGTGCTGGCCAAGTCGGGCAAGGCGGTGGAAGTGGCCGGTGACGTCGACGTGCTGCTGCTCGACAAGACCGGCACCATCACCTACGGCGACCGCCAGGCCAGCCACTTCCATGCACTGGCCGGGATCGACGCCGACCAGCTGCGTGAGGCGGCGCTGCTCTCTTCGCTGGCCGACCCGACGCCGGAAGGCAAGTCGATCGTGCGCCTGGCCCGCGAGCAGGGCTGCACCACCGCCGAGCCGGACCAGGCCGACTACCTGGCCTTCAGCGCGCAGACCCGCATGTCGGGTGTCGACCTGCTGCACGGCCGGCAGATCCGCAAGGGTGCCGCCGATGCGATCCGCGCCCATGTGCAGGCACTCGGCGGCACTGTGCCGGCCGAACTGGCCGGTCGCGTGGATCAGGTCGCACGCAACGGTGCTACGCCGCTGGTGGTGGCCGAGGGTCGCCATGTGCTGGGCGTGATCGAGCTGTCCGACGTGGTAAAGCACGGCATGCGCGAGAAGTTCGCGCAGCTGCGGGCGATGGGCATCCGCACGGTGATGATCACCGGCGACAACCCGCTGACGGCCGCCGCGATTGCCGCCGAAGCCGGTGTGGACGACTACATCGCCGAGGCACGACCCGAGGACAAGCTGGCACGCATCCGTGCCGAGCAGGCCGGTGGCCGCCTGGTGGCAATGGTCGGCGACGGTACCAACGATGCGCCGGCGCTGGCCCAGGCCGATATCGGCCTGGCGATGAATTCGGGCACGCAGGCGGCCAAGGAGGCCGGCAACATGGTCGACCTGGATTCGGATCCGGCCAAGCTGCTGGCGGTGGTGGAGGTGGGCAAGCAGCAGTTGATCACCCGCGGCGCGCTGACCACGTTCTCGCTGGCCAACGATGTGTCCAAGTACTTCGCGATCCTGCCGGCGTTGTTTGCCGCCACCGTGCCTGCGATGGCCGCGTTGAACGTGATGCAGTTGTCGAGCCCGCGCAATGCGGTGCTGGCGGCGCTGATCTTCAATGCCCTGGTGATTCCGGCCCTGATCCCGCTGGCGTTGCGAGGCGTGCGCTTCCGCCCGGCCACCGCAACGGCGCTGCTGCGCCGGAACATGCTGGTGTACGGCCTGGGTGGCGTGCTGCTGCCGTTCGCGGCGATCAAGTTGATCGACCTTCTTATTGTCCTGGTATTCGGCGCATGAACCGTTCTGACTCCCCTTCCCTTTCCCGCGAACTGAAAAGCGAGGCGCGCGTGGCCACGCTGCAGGATGGCGCCAGCTGGCGCCCGGCCATCGGCCTGGGCGTGGCCACCCTGCTGCTGGCCGGTGCGGTCTACGCCGGCATCGCCACCGGCTTCGCGGGCCTGTCCTTCCCGGCGCAGGCCGAAGGCAGCCTGCTGCGCGATGGCAGCGGCCAGGTGCGTGCTTCGGCATGGCTGTCGCAGCCGTTCACCGGCGATGGCTACTTCCAGGCACGACCGTCGGCGGCCAACTACGACCCGATGGCGGCGGCCGGTTCCAACCTGGCTCGCAGCAACCCGGCGCTGGCCGAACGCGTGGCAGCGAGTACTGCGGCAGTGGCCGCGCGCGAAGGCGTAGCGCCTGCGCAGGTTCCTGCCGATCTGGTCACCCAGTCCGGCGGCGGCCTGGATCCGCAGCTGTCGCCGGCGGCAGCGCAGTTGCAGGTGGCACGCGTGGCCCGCGCGCGTGGCCTGCCGGTCGAGCGCGTGCAGGCACTGGTGAAGGCCAACACGCAAGGCCGGCAATGGGGCGTGTTCGGCCAGCCACGGGTGAACGTGGTGACGCTGAACTTCGCCCTGGACCACGCGGCACGCGCGCCGTGATGCAGGCCTGCACCCGCTGCGCGCACAATGGCAGCCATGACAGCGGCACCCATGACTGATGCGCGTACCCGCCAGGCCGATGCCCTGGTGGAAGGCCTGCAACGCGAAGCCGGTGGCAAGCTCACCGTGTTCCTGGGCGCTGCGCCGGGCGTAGGCAAGACCTACGCGATGCTGACCCGTGCGCAGGAACAGCTGCGCCGTGGCGTGGACCTGGTGGTCGGGCTGGTGGAGACCCACGGCCGTGCCGATACCCAGGCCCTGCTGGAAGGGTTGCCGCGGTTGCCGCTGAAGGACGTGGCCTACCATGGCCACGACCTGCAGGAGATGGATCTGGACGCCGTGCTGGCACGCAGGCCGGCGCTGGTGCTGGTGGACGAGCTGGCCCATCGCAATGCGCCGGGCAGCCGCCATGAACGGCGCTGGCAGGACGTGATGGAACTGCTGGACGCCGGCATCGACGTCTGGACCACAGTCAACATCCAGCATCTGGAAAGCCTCAACGATGTGGTGATGCGCATCACCGGCGTACGCGTCAGCGAGACCGTGCCCGACGGCGTGCTCGACCGCCTGCACGACATCGTGCTGGTTGATCTGCCGCCGCGCGAACTGATCGCGCGCCTGCAGCAGGGCAAGGTGTACGTGCCCGAGCAGGCCGCGCAGGCACTGCAGGCGTTTTTCTCGCCGGCCAACCTGACCGCATTGCGCGAGCTGGCCATGCAGGAGGCCGCCGACCGCGTCGACAGCAGCCTGCGCGAGGCCCGTGCGGCCCGCGGTGAGAGCAATCTGCCGCTGCGTCGCGGCGTGCTGGTGGCAATCGATGGCGGTGGCCAGAGTGAATACCTGGTGCGGGTGGCGCGACGCATCGCCGAGCGCCGCGATGCACCGTGGACTGTGGTGACGGTGCAGGGACGCCGCCAGGACGAAGCGACCCGGCGCGAGATCGATGCGGCGTTCGCGCTGGCCCGCCGCCTGGGTGGCGAAGCCGAGCTGCTGCACGGCTCCAGCATCGCCGATGCATTGCTCGACCACGCCGCGCACAACGGCGTATCGACGCTGGTGCTGGGCCGTACCCGCGAGCGACCACTGGCGCGGATGTTCAACCGCACCCTGACCCAGCAGCTGATCCAGCGCGGCGCGCACTACGAGATCACCATCATCAGCACGCCGCAGGCGCGTGCGCGTTCCCGTCGTGAGGGGCTGCTGCCACCGATGCGTGGGATCAGCCACGAACCATTGCAGGCGCTGTTGGCTACTGCGCTGGCCTGCCTGGTGGCGTGGCTGGCCGAACGCTGGGTGGGCATGGCCGATCTGTCGATGGTGTTCATTGTGGCCGTGGTGCTGGTGGCCGCACGCACCCGCGCCAGCGTCGCGGTGATGGCGGCCATCCTGTGCTTCCTCGCCTACAACTTTTTGTTCATCGCCCCACGCTTCACCTTCGCCATCGGCGCGCGACAGGGCGTGATCACCGTGTTCCTGTTCCTGGCAGCGGCACTGGTCGCCGGACGCCTGGCGTCGCGCCTGCGCATGCAGGTGATCGCCCTGCGCGCGGCCAACCGCCATGCGCGCGCGCGCCAGCAGCTGGGCCGGCAGCTGGCCAGCGCAGCCGGCAACGGTGAAGTGGCACAGGCCGGCCGGCATGCGCTGGAACAGGCCATGGACGTTCCGGCATGGCTGCGGATCGGCGCCGATATCGCGGCCGGTGGCCGTCACCTGCCCGGTGATACCGATCTGGCAGCGGCCGACTGGGCCCTGCGCCATGGCCAGCCCAGTGGCCGCTTCACCGATACCCTCGCTGGCGCGCAATGGTGGTTCCTGCCGCTGTTGGACGGCGAGGACCGTGCGATCGGCGTGGCTGGCCTGTACCTGCCGGGTGCGCAGGCGCGGCTGCTGCCCGAACAGCGCCAACTGGCCGAAGCGATGGTTGATGACATCGCCCAGGCCGCCTTGCGCACGCGCCTGGTGGCCGAGCTGGAACAGGCGCACGTCAGCAACGAGACCGAGCGGCTGCGCTCTGCCCTGCTCTCCTCGGTGTCGCATGACCTGCGTTCGCCACTGGCGGCGATGATCGGCTCGGCCGACAGCCTGGCCAGCTACGGCGCGGCGATGGATCTGGCCGACCGCCGCGCCTTGCTGGACACCATCCTGGTCGAAGGCGAGCGTCTGGACCGCTACATCCAGAACCTGCTGGACATGACCCGGTTGGGCCACGAGGGTCTGAAGATCAACCGCGACTGGATAGGCGTGGATGAGCTGATTGGTTCGGCCGCCCGTCGCCTGCAGCGCTACCAGCCGAAGGTGCGGCTGGAGCTGGACATTCCGGCGACGCTGGCACCGATCTGGGTGCATCCGGCACTGGTCGAGCAGGCGGTGTTCAATGTGATGGAGAACGCTGCCAAGTTCTCGCCGGCCGATGCCGCCGTGCAGGTGCTGGCGCGCGAACTGGATGGTCAGCTGCGTATCGACGTGATCGATGCCGGCCCCGGCATTCCCGACGACGAGCGCGCGCGCATCTTCGACATGTTCTACAGCGTCGAGCGCGGCGACCGCGGCCGCCACGGCACCGGCCTCGGCCTGACCATCTGCCAGGGCATGATCGGCGCGCACGGCGGCAGCGTGCAGGCGCTGCCCGGGCGCGACGGTCGCGGTACCCTGATCCGCATCACCCTGCCCCTGCTCAAGCCAGCCTCCCACGATGAGTCCGACCCCGACTGATGCCAGCGCGCCGGCCCCGCGCGTGCTGGTGATCGACGATGAAACCCAGATCCGCCGGTTCCTGGACATCAGCCTGCGCGCGCAGGGCTACCAGGTGCGCCAGGCCGCGACCGGCCAGGAAGGCCTGCAGATGGCCGCCAGCGAGGACATGGACCTGGTGATCCTGGACATCGGCCTGCCGGACATGGAAGGCCACGAGGTGCTGGAGCAGCTGCGGCAGTGGAGCCAGGTGCCGGTGATCATGCTGACCGTGCGTGCCGGCGAAACCGAGAAGGTGCGTGCACTGGACAACGGCGCCAACGACTACGTGACCAAACCCTTCGGTACCCAGGAGCTGATGGCGCGGGTACGGGCGCTGCTGCGCACACGCAGCGTGCCGACCGATGGCACGCCGCCGGTGTTCGACGATGGCCACCTGCACGTGGACCTGGTTCGCCGCGAAGTGGCGATCGATGGCGAGCTGGTGGCGTTGACCCGCAAGGAGTACGCGCTGTTGTCGCTGCTGCTGCGCAATGCCGGGCGGGTGGTCACCCAACCGCAGATCCTGCAGGAAATCTGGGGACCCACCCACCAGCACGACACCCACTACCTGCGCATCCTGGTCGGCAAGCTGCGGCACAAGCTGGGCGACTCGGCGCTGGATTCACGCTACCTGTTCACCGAACCGGGCGTGGGGTTGCGGTTCAAGGGGTGAGGCGTGCCGACCAACGGTCGGCACCCACCAGACACGTAGATCCACGCCATGCGTGGATGGACATCCATCAAAGCGCATCCACGCATGGCGTGGATCTACTGTGTCGACCAAGGTCGACACCTACCAAGAGCAGGCCATGCCATTCCGGCAGATCGCGGAGATCTGTCGAAGGCGGGGTGGGTCCGGTTGCGGGGGCGTGAGCCGCATGGGCCCGAGGCATGCCTCGGGCGGGTTGGGCAGGACGCCCAACCCCGGTCTTGCCGTGTGCGCAGGACAGCGCACACGAGCAAGCGGCGACCGAGCTTACATGGACGTACTTGCAGCGTCCCCCGCGACCGGACCCACCCCGCCATCCCGCAGGAAGCCAGCGGTTGAATTTTTTGACGTTGACGTGGATTCGGCGGGTGCCGGGGCAGCCCGGCGCCACCTCAGAATCCCAGCGGGGTGTCGCCCAGTACCGGCTGCAGCTGGCTGCGGAACAGTGCCTGGATGCGCTCCAGTGCCGCTTCGTCGTTGCCTTCGAAGCGCAGCACCAGCACCGGCGTGGTGTTGGACGCGCGAACCAGGCCCCAGCCGTCGGCGAAGTCCACCCGCAGGCCGTCGATGGTCGACAGTCGACCACCCACATACGGGTTGTCCGGCGACTGCGCAGCGGCCACCAGCATCGCCACCAACGCATGCGGGGTTCCCTCGGCCACCGGCACCTTCAGCTCCGGCGTCGCCACCATTTCCGGCAGTTCGGCCAGCACGTCGTCCGGCGTTTCTTCGCGCTGGGCCAGGATCTCCAGCAGGCGTGCAGCGGCGTACAAGCCATCGTCGAAGCCGAACCAGCGTTCCTTGAAGAAGAAGTGGCCGCTCATCTCGCCCGCCAGTTCGGCGTCGGTCTCGCGCATCTTCGCCTTCATCAGCGAGTGCCCGGTCTTCCACATCAACGGGCTGCCGCCATTGCGCAGCACGTGATCGGACAACTTGCCGGTGCACTTCACGTCGTAGATCACCATCGCGCCCGGGTTGCGCATCAGCACGTCGGCGGCGAACAGCATCAGCAGACGGTCGGCGTAGATGATCTTGCCTTCAGCGGTGACCACGCCAAGGCGATCGCCATCACCATCGAACGCCACGCCGAGGTCGGCGCCGAAGCGCTTGACCGTCTGCACCAGGTCTTCCAGGTTGGCCGGTTCGCTGGGATCGGGGTGGTGGTTGGGGAAGGTGCCGTCGACATCGCAGTACAACGGAATGACTTCGGCGCCGATCGCTTCCAGCAGCTGCGGCGCCAAGGCACCGGCCACGCCGTTGCCCGCATCGGCGACCACCTTCAGCGGGCGGTCCAGCTGCACGTCATCGGCAATACGCTGGATGTAATCAGCGCTGACCTCGCGCTGCTGGTAGTCACCCGGTTCCGCCGCCTGCACGAGGCGGCCTTCGACAATGCGCTGGTAAAGGTCGGTGATCGCATCGCCGGACAGGGTCTCACCACCGATGACGATCTTGAAACCGTTGTAGTCCGGCGGATTGTGGCTGCCGGTAACCGCTACGCAGGTACCGGTGCGCAGATGGTAGGCGGCGAAATACACGACCGGGGTCGGAGCCAGACCGATATCGATCACCGCACAGCCGGCACGCCGCAGGCCTTCGGCCAGCCCCGCCGACAGTTCCGGACCGGACAGGCGGCCATCGCGGCCGATCACCACCTCGCGCAGGCCCTGCTCGAGGGCGACGGTGCCGATGGCCTGGCCGATCAGCGCGGCGGTGCGCGCCGTCAGTTCGCTGCCGACCACGCCGCGGATGTCATAGGCACGGAAGATGCCCGCAGCCAGTTCCTCGGCGGGAACCGGTGGCGGCGGAGGCGGCGCAGCCTCGGCCACCGCCTCGCCGGGTACCGTCGGCGGGACCATCTGCAGGCTTTCACGCAGGGTCGGGCCGTGATCGGCGTCGGCCACCGCGCTGCGCCGGCTGGGCAGCGGCAGTGATTTCGGCAGTCGGCCACGGCCTACCACCAGCAGTACCGCGATGAAGGCCAGCAGCAGGGCGACAATCGCGCTGGCCAGGGCTCCCAACCCCAGCGGGCCGGGTTCCACATTGGGCACCCCGGCGGCCAGTCGCAGCGTGGTTCCGGCCACCGGGCGCGCCATTGCCTCGGCGCTCTCGGACAGGCCGGTATCGCCCTGCACCACGATGTTGTGCGTTCCCTGGCGCAGTGCCAGGAAGCCGTTGCCGGGGGCGCGCACCTGGTCCAGCGGCGCAGTCAACCGCAGCAGCGGCTGGCGCACATAGACCACCGCTGGCCCGACACCGGCCAGCTGTACCGGCGCGGCCAGACCCAGGCGGTTGCCGCCGCCATCGCGGACCACGCGCAGGGTTGCCTTGCCGTCGGCCAGCGCCGATTCCAGCAGGGCCAGGCGTGCGTATCCAAAGGTGGCCGCATCGGCGTAGCCCGCGGCGAGGTCAGCGCCCAGCACCTCCACCTGCTCGACGCCGGTCCAGCTTTCCCGCAGCGCCAGCGCGGCGCCGGCGGCATCACCCGCCTGCAGCGCCTGCTGGACGCGGTCGCCCTTCAACTGCTGCTGCAGCTGCTGCAGCTGGCCGGCGGCGGCCTGCTGCAGCCCTTGCACGGCCTGGTCGCGCGCCTGTTCCAGCGCTTCCCCGCTGGCCGCCTGCCGCCACTGCTGTACCGCGCTCCAGCCGAACCAGCCAGCCAGCAGTACCAGCAGTACACCCAGCAATGGCGCGCTCCGTCCCAACGACTTTCCCCGCTGTGCTTCCCCGATGCCGCTCATCGATGTCCCCTGTCAACGCACCCCGGTATGGCCGAATCCACCCGTTCCCCGCACGCTGTCGGTGAAAGTATCCACCACCTGCAGGCTGACGCGGGCAATCGGCACGACCACCAGCTGCGCGATGCGATCGCCCGGCTCGATGGTGAAGGCCTCGCGGCCTCGGTTCCAGACACTGATCAGCAGCGGCCCCTGGTAATCGGCGTCGATCAGGCCGGTGCCGTTGCCGAGCACGATGCCATGGCGATGGCCCAGGCCTGAACGCGGCAGGATCACCGCACACAGATGCGGGTCGGCGATATGGATGGCCAGCCCGCTGGGGACCAGTGCGGTATCGCCCGGCTGCAGGGTCAGCGCGGTTTCCAGCGCCGCGCGCAGATCCATGCCGGCGCTGGCTTCGGTGGCATAGGCCGGCAGCGGCCAGCTGTCACCGAAGCGCGGGTCGAGCAGCTTGACCTGCAACGGTTGCGGGGAGAATCCGTGGGTATTGCTTGCCTGGGTCATGCCTGAAGTCTCCGCGCGATCAGCGCCAGCAGTTGTTCGGCCAGCTCACGCTTGGAAGTAGCCGGGAATACCTGTTCGCCATCCTGCCAGAAGGCCGTGGCGGCATTGTTGTCGCTTTCGAAACCACCGCCGCTGATGCCCACCTGGTTGGCGATCACCAGGTCCAGGCGCTTGTCGACCAGCTTGCCGCGCGCATATTTCTCCACATCGTGGGTCTCGGCGGCAAAGCCGACCACCAGCTTCAACGACTGCGTCTGCGCGGCAACCTCGGCGAGGATGTCCGGGGTGCGCACCAGCTCGATCACCAGCGACTGGCTGTCGGCGGTCTTCTTCAGCTTCTGCGCGGCCACCTGGCGCGGGGTGTAGTCGGAAACCGCGGCAGCACCGATGTAGATATCGGCCGGCAGCGCATTCAGTACCGCTTCGCGCATCTGCGCGGCAGAGCGCACATCGATGCGCTGCACGCCGGGCGGCGTCGGCAGCTGCACCGGCCCGCTGACCAGCACCACCTGGGCACCCAGCCCGGCGGCAGCGGCGGCCAGCGCGTAGCCCATCTTGCCGCTGCTGCGGTTGCCCACATAACGCACCGGATCGATGTCTTCATAGGTCGGGCCGGCGCTGATCAGCAGGCGCAGGCCCTGCAGCGCGCGCGTTTCCGGCGCCGCAGCGACGGCGGCAGCAGTGCCGTTGGCGGCCAGGGCGGCGACGATGTCGCCCGGCTCGGCCAGACGGCCGGGGCCGGATTCGCCTTCGGCCAGCGGCCCATCGACCGGACCGATCACCTGCGCGCCACGCTGGCGCAGCAGGGCGATATTGGCCTGGGTGGCCGGATGCAGCCACATCCGATGGTTCATCGCCGGGCACACGGTCAGCGGCGCGGTGCTGGCCAGGCACAGGGTGCTGACCAGGTCGTCGGCGTGGCCCTGGGCCAGGCGTGCCAGCAGGTCGGCGGTGCCCGGCGCGATCACGATGCGATCGGCCCAGCGTGCCAGTTCAATGTGGCCCATTGCCTGTTCGGCGGCGCTGTCCCACAACGTGGTGCGGGTCGGCTGGCCGGAAAGGGCCTGGAAGCTGAGTGGTGTAACGAACTGCTGGGCGCCGGCCGTCATCGCCACCTGTACCAGCGCACCGGCATCACGCAGGCGTCGAACCAGTTCCAGGGCCTTGTAGGCCGCGATCCCGCCGCCGACACACAAGAGCAGTTTCTGGCCTTCCAGCGCGCGGATCCGCGTCGGGGAAGCGTTGGGAGAATCAGCCACCTGGAATTCCTGTGCAAACGAGGGCGTTAGCTTACCCGAAGGCCGGCAACCTCCCGGTGCACGCGGCACATAGCGGGCGGCTATCAGCACATGGACAGCCCGCAGGGAGTTTTCCGGGTTTGCTGCATGCCGATTCGGAACTTTCCTATACCTCTTCGCGTCCCCGCTTTGCAGAATCATCGCTGGCCACCCGGGTGTGCCGTTCGATTTCCCAGGAGTTCCCCGTGCAACCGCGCATCATCATTGCCGACGACCATCCGGTCGTCCTGCACGGCATCCGAATCGTGCTCGAGCGTCACCAGATGGACGTGGCCGGTGCCGCTGCCGACGGTGCTGGACTGCTGCAGCTGCTGGTACAGCAGCCCTGCCATGCCGTACTCACCGACCTGTCCATGCCCGGCCCGGGCCCGGATGGTCCCGAACTGCTGGCTGTGCTGCGCCAACGCCATCCCGAACTTCCCGTGGTGGTGCTGACCGGGGCCAGGCACCCGGGGTTGCTCGATGGCCTGCTACGCGATGGCGTACACGGCCTGGTCGACAAGAGCGCCGACTTCGCCGAGCTGCCGCAGGCCCTGCATGCCGCCATGGCAGGGCAGATATTCGTTTCCGATCAGCTGCGGCGCCACCTGCAGGCCCGCGATCTGCTGTTCCCGCATCCACCGGCTGCGTTGTCGACACGCGAACTGGAAGTGCTGCAACTGCTGACCGATGGCCTGAACATCAATGCCATCGCCGACCGCAGCGGACGCAGCCCGAAGACGATCAGCCGGCAGAAGGCCGAAGCCATGCGCAAGCTGGGCCTGCAGAACAACCAGGAGCTGTACGACTATCTGCAGACCCGGCGCGACTGAGGACTTGGCCGACCCACGGGTACGGCAAGCGCTTATGGGAGCGGTCGGCAATGATCGCCATGATGGGCACCATGCCCATCCATGAATGGCCCGAAGAAGAGCGCCCCCGCGAGAAGCTGCTGGCCCGGGGGCCCACGTCACTGTCCGACGCCGAACTGCTGGCCCTGTTCCTGGGTTCCGGCATTGGCGGCCGGGACGCCGTACAGACCGCGCGCGACCTGTTGCTTGCCCACGGTCCATTGCGGGTGCTGCTGGACCGCCCCGCCCGCGACCTGTCGAAACTGCCTGGCTTGGGGCCGGCTCGCAGCTGCACACTGGCCGCCGGGCTGGAGCTGGCCCACCGCTACCTGGCCGCTGAACTGCAACAGGGTGAAGCGGTCGGCAACAACCCATCGGCCGTCGGTCGCTACCTGCAGCACCGTCTGCGCGGGCAGGCACGGGAACTGTTCGTGGTCCTGTTCCTGGACAACCGCCACCGCCTGATCGCCTGCGAGGAACTGTTCGCCGGCACCATCAACGCGGCCCCGGTCTACCCGCGCGAAGTGGTGCGCAGAGCGCTGCTGCACAACGCCGCCGCGGTCATCCTCAGCCATAACCACCCCTCCGGCGACCCGGAACCCTCGGCCGCCGACGCACAGATCACCGAAGAGCTGCAGCGGGCCCTCGCCCTGGTCGACATCCGCCTGCTGGACCACTTCGTGGTGGGCGAGGGGCGTCCCGTTTCGTTTGCTGAACGAGGCCTTCTACCACCACTGCAGGCCCGCCTGGTCGGATGAGCCCCCGGCAGCAGCCGGCGGCCAGGCCTGCCCTGGCAGGCAGGCCCCGGTCAGCGTTGGGGCCGGCATCTGCGCTAAAATGGGCGATTCCGCCGCTCATTCTCACAGCAGGCCTCGTGAAAAATCTCCTCCGCGCCCTGATCAGCCAAGGCATCGAAGCCTTGCGCGCCAATGGCACCCTGCCCGTCGACTCCCTGCCGCCGGACTTCGTGGTCGAGCGCCCGAAGACCCGCGACCATGGCGACTTCGCCACCAACGCCGCGATGCTGCTGGCCAAAGCCGCGCGCAGCAATCCGCGCGCACTGGCACAGGCGCTGGTCGAGGCGCTGCCGCGCAGTGAAGACGTCAGCAAGGTCGAGATCGCCGGCCCCGGTTTCATCAATTTCCACCTGGCGCCGGCCGCGTACCAGCGTGAGGCCGTCACCGTGATCAAGGAAGGCGCCGATTACGGCCGCAACCTGTCCGGCAATGGCCGCACGGTGGGCGTGGAGTACGTGTCGGCCAACCCGACCGGTCCGCTGCATGTCGGCCATGGCCGCGCTGCGGCCATCGGCGACTGCGTGGCACGCGTGCTCGATGCCAACGGCTGGAACGCCAAGCGCGAGTTCTACTACAACGATGCCGGCGTGCAGATCGAGAATCTGGCGCTGTCGACCCAGGCCCGGGTGAAGGGCATCGCTCCGGACCAGGAAGGCTGGCCGGAAGGGGGCTATCGCGGCGACTACATCGCCGACGTGGCGCGCGCCTACATGTCCGGCGCCAGCGTCGACCTGGAAGGCACCCTCGTGGTCGGTGCCAAGGACCCGGACGACCTGCAGGCGATCCGTCGCTTCGCCGTGGCCTACCTGCGCAACGAGCAGAACCTGGACCTGGCCGCGTTCGGCGTGGATTTCGACATCTACTTCCTGGAAAGCTCGCTGTACGCCGACGGCAAGGTGGCCGAGGCGGTGGCCAAGCTGCAGGCGTCCGGCCATACCTATGAAGAAGGCGGCGCGCTGTGGCTGCGCAGCACCGACTTCGGTGACGACAAGGACCGCGTGATGCGCAAGTCCGACGGCACCTTCACCTACTTCGTGCCGGACGTGGCCTACCACCTGTCGAAGTGGCAGCGCGGCTACGAGCGCGCGATCACCGAGCTGGGCGCGGACCACCACGGTTCGCTGGCGCGCGTGCGTGCCGGCCTGCAGGCGATGGAAGTGGGCATCCCGCAGGGCTGGCCGGAATACGTGCTGCACCAGATGGTGACCGTCATGCGCGGCGGCGAGGAAGTGAAGCTGTCCAAGCGTGCCGGCAGCTACTTCACCCTGCGCGACCTGATCGAAGAAGCCGGCCGCGATGCCACCCGCTGGTTCCTGATCGCGCGCAAACCCGATTCGCAGCTGACCTTCGACATCGACCTGGCCCGCCAGCAGAGCAACGACAACCCGGTGTTCTACGTGCAGTACGCCCATGCCCGCGTCTGCAGCCTGCTGCGCCAGGCGCAGGAGAAGGGTCTGGTCTACGAACAGGGTACCGGCCTGTCCAACCTGGGCCGTCTGGCCGATGACGCATCGCTGGCCCTGATGAACGAGATCTCGCGTTATCCGGAAGTGGTGGAAGCGGCCGGCGTGGCGCTGGAGCCGCACCTGGTCGCGCAGTACCTGCGCGAATTGGCGCACGCGTTCCACACGTGGTATCACGGGACGCCGGTACTGGTGGACGACGCGACCGATCGCAATGCCAAGTTGACCCTGGCCTGCGCAGCGCGCCAGGTACTGGCCAACGGCCTCGACCTCCTGGGCGTTTCCGCCCCGGAAAAAATGTAAGTCTCAGGAGACGCAGTAGACATGGCAGCACGACGCGGCAAGACACAGGCTCGGCGCAACAGCAGCCAAGGCACGCCCGGATGGGTGTGGCTGGTTGCCGGCGTGGCGATCGCCGCCGTGGTGTTCCTGGCGGCGCCGAACCTGTTCAAGGGCGAGGGTGATGGCTTCCTGCGCGCCGGTCCGCAGCCGAACCCGAACGCGCAGCCGGCGCCGGTGGCCGATGGCGAAAGCGATGTCGGCACCCAGCCGGCCACGCAGCCGGCCACGCCGAAACCGGCCGAACCGGAAAAGCCGGCCGCCACCCAGTACGACTTCTACACCCTGCTGCCGGGCAAGGAAGTTGAAATGTCCGACGCCGAACTGGCCGCCAGCGCGCGTGCCGAAGACCAGCGCCGGGCCAAGGCCGAAGCGCAGCGCGCGCAGGCCGCACTGGAAGGCAAGCCGGTGCCGGCGGTTGCGGCCGCCGCACCTGCGGCGACGGCGAGCGTTGCCAGCACCGCGCCGGTGACCGCCACCAGCCGTCCGCTGCCGACCCCGGTAAGTGAACGCCCGGCAGCAGCGACGCCGGCAGCCGGCACCACCGCGCCGGCCAGCACCGTTGCCGCCGCTCCTGCGGCACGCAGCGAAGCCGCGCCGGCCGCCGCCAGCGCTGCGGCAGCCCCGGCACCGGCCGACAATGCCCGCTACATCCTGCAGGCAGGTGCATTCGGCGCTTCCGGTGATGCTGAAGCGACCAAGGCCAAGCTGGCGATGATGGGCCTGGCTGCACGCGTGGAGTCGGCGCAGATCAACGGCAAGACCGTGTACCGCGTGCGCATGGGGCCCTATGGCAGCGCCGGTGAGCTTTCCGAAGCCAAGCAGAAGCTGGATGGCACCGGCCTGCAGGCGATGGCGATCAAGGCGCAGTAAGTCTGCGCGCATGAATGAAAAAGCCGGGCGTTGCCCGGCTTTTTTTTGCCTGTAGAGCCGAGCCCACGCTCGGCTGATCGCCCATCAAGCCGAGCATCGGCTCGGCTCTACAGAACGCATCCAGGGCGCGGATCAGCCCTCGCGGGCAACCTGGAAGCCGGCGAACGACTGGCTGACCGGCATCAGTTCCAGGCGATTGATGTTCAGGTGCGGCGGCAGGCTCGCTACCCAGAAGATCTGCTCGGCGATGTCCTCGGCGGTCATCGGATTGGCGCCGGTGTACAGCTTGTCCGAGGCGACCTGGTCGCCATGGGTGCGGACCACGGTGAACTCGGTTTCGGCCATGCCCGGCTCGATGGTGGTCACCCGTACGCCGGTACCGTGCAGGTCCGAGCGCAGGCCCAGCGAGAACTGGCTGACGAACGCCTTGGTGCCGCCATAGGCATTGCCGCCCGGATACGGATAGACACCGGCCACCGACGAAATGTTGATGATCGCGCCCTTGCGCTCCACCAGCTGCGGCAACAGGCGATGGGTCAGGGTGACCAGCGCGGTGATGTTGGTGTCGATCATCGTCGTCCAGTCCTTCAGGCTGGCGCTCTGCGCCGGCGCGGTGCCCTGGGCAAGACCGGCATTGTTGACCAGCAGGTCGATGTCACCGAAGGCCGGCGGCAGGGCCAGCAGCGCCGCTTCCATCGCGATCGGATCACGCACGTCGAACACGGCCGCGTGCACCACCTCCTTGCCGTAGCGCTCGACCAGCGGCTGCAGGCGTTCGCTGCGACGGCCGGTGGCGATCACTTTCCAGCCCGCCTGGGCGAAGCGGTGGACGGCAGCGGCGCCGAAGCCGGAAGTGGCGCCGGTAATCAGGACGGTTCGGGTCATCAGACAACTCCGTGGGAAACCAGACCGCCATTCTGGCACCGTCGGTCCACGGCTGCGTTGCCTGATCGGCCCGCTGCGTCGCGCGCGGTCAGCGCAGGCGGAACACGCGAGCCTTCGGCAGGTCTTCGTCAACCTGCAGGAACCAGCGCCCGGCGATACCCGGGATCACCTCGATCTGCGGTGCCTGCAAGGTCCTGCGCAGCTTCATCTGGCCCTTCATCACCTGCCACTGCTGGCCGTTGTCGAGGGTGAACACCGTGCCCGGTTCCCAGCCCGCAACGTCGCCGACCACGCGGGCGCTGACCGGGCCCTCTTCCAGGCCCAGGTGCATCGCCGCCGGGGCGGGAACGTTGGCCGGCAACGGTGCGCCGGGGCTGGCGGCAACCGGTGCGCGCGTGGGGACAGGCGCAGATGCCTCTGCCTCGCGCAGCACGCGGTTCAGGGTCTGCAGCTGGGTCGCGTCCAGGCCCACTTCGGCCAGCTGGGTCGCGCTGAGACGCTGCTCCACGGGCACGAAACGGTCCTGGGCGGTGGCGGCGAAGCTGCTGGCGACCAGCAGAACGGAAAGGAGGTACCGGCGCATCGGGAAGAGTCTCTGCAGAACAGCGCTCACGATGCTGCAATCCGGTGACAGTCCGGTTACAGCCGCCGGGCCGGTACAATGGGCCATGATCAATAACGATGTGCTGCGCAGCGTGCGCTACTCCCTGGACCTCGGCGACCACCACGTGGTGACCCTGTGCCAGATGGCCGATCCGGCGTTCGACGTGGATGTCGAGCAGGCCAAGGCCTGGCTGCTGCGTGAAGACGAGCCGGGTTTCCAGCCGATGAGCGACAGTGCGCTGGCGCACTTCCTCGATGGCCTGATCCTGCACCTGCGCGGTCAGGATGAGGGCCAGGCGCCGCGCGCGGTGGAAACCCGCATCGACAACAATCTCGTGCTGAAGAAGCTGCGCGTGGCCTTCCAGCTGCGCGATGTCGACATGATGGAGATCTTCACCAGCATCGGCTTCAACGTCTCCAAATCCGAACTTGGCGCGCTGTTCCGCCAGCCCGGCCACAAGAACTATCGGCGCTGCCTGGACCAGATGCTGCGCAACTTCCTCAAGGGCCTGAGCCTGCGCCTGCGCGGCTGAGCACGGCATCGACGAAGGCGCGTGCGGCTGGCGTCGGCAGGCGCTGCCAGACCAGATGTACGCGCCGGGTCGGGGTCGGTTGCAGCGGCACCTGCACCACCCCTTCGAAACCGTCGGCGATCCGCACCGGCACGATCCCCACCGCCAGGCCGTGGCGGACGAAGCGCTCGACCAGTTCCATCAGGTTGACCTCGAAACGCACCTGATGCGGCAGGCCCGCTGCGGCGAACGCATCATCGGTCTGCCGGCGCGCGCCGGTCCCCCGCGGGAAATCGACCAGGGCCTCATCCTGCAGCGCCGCCAACGGCAATCGCTGGCGCGTGGCCAGCCGATGCTGCGGCGCCAGCACGGCCACCAGATCCTCTTCCTGCAGCATCTGGTGGCAGACGCCTTCAAGATCGGCCGACGGTGCCAGCCCCACCAGCGCCACGTCCAATGCACGTGACTGCACCTGCTCCAGCAGGGTCTCGCTCTTGTCCACCCGCAACTGGAATTCGACCTGCGGATGCTGCTGCTGGAAGGCCGCCAGCATGGCGACCACGTCGATGCCGGTCAGCGACGAGATCTGCCCGATCGCCAGCAGCCCGCGCACCTCACCACTGACGGCAGCGACGTCGGCACGCAGGTGGCGCAGGCTGGCCAGCACCTGCCGCGCGTGCACCAGCAACGCTTCGCCCGCGGCCGTAGCGCGCACCTGGCGCGGCAGCCGCTCGAACAACACGATGCCCAGCTCCTGCTCCAGATGGGCGATCTGGTGGCTCAAGGCGGACTGAACCACATGGCAGCGCGCGGCCGCACGGGTGAAGTTGCCCTCTTCAGCCAGGGCCACGGCGAATTCGAGCTGCTTGAGCTTCACGCCGGTATCTCAATTCCAGATGACAGGGATGATGATGATTCATTTCCATCATGACTGCAGCAGGCGGACACTGTGCTGCCCTGCTTCAACGGAACATCGCGTGTCCCCTTCCCTTCCTCCCCTGCAGCGCTGGCAGATCCTGCTGATGGCGGTCGCCACCGGCGTCGCGGTAGCCAGCAATTACTACGCGCAGCCATTGCTGCATACCATCGCCGATGCCTTCGGCGTGCCGTTCGGCCAGGTCGGCATGGTGGTCACCGCTGCCCAGTTGAGCTACGCCGCCGGCCTCATCCTGCTGGTGCCGTTGGGTGATCTGTTCGAGCGCCGCCGGCTGATCGTGGTGATGACGTTGCTGTCGGCCAGTGGACTGGTGATCAGCGCGTGCGCGCCGTCGTTGCCATGGCTGCTGGCCGGTACCGCGATCACCGGGTTGTTCTCGGTGGTGGCGCAGGTGCTGGTGCCGTTCGCCGCCACCCTGGCCGCACCGGAGCATCGCGGGCGCGTGGTCGGCACGCTGATGAGCGGGCTGCTGCTGGGCATCCTGCTGGCACGCACCGTGGCCGGGCTGCTGTCGAGCCTGGGCGACTGGCGCCTGGTCTATGCGATCGCTGCAGGTACGCTGGTGCTGACAGCACTGGCCCTGCAGCACGGCCTGCCGCGCTTCCACCACAGCGCCGGGCTGAGCTACTTCGCGCTGCTGCGCTCGATCGGCACGCTGTTCGTGCAGGAACCGGTGCTGCGCCAGCGCACGCTGCTCGGCGCGTGCAGCTTTGCGATGTTCGCGATCTTCTGGACGCCACTGGCCTTCCTGCTGGCGCAGCCGCCGTATGCCTACAGCGACGCCACCATCGGCCTGTTCGGGCTGGTCGGTGCCGCCGGTACCCTGGCCGCGGGTCTGGCCGGGCGCATGTCGGATCGTGGCCAGAGCGGCCGGGCCACGGCCATTGCGCTGATGCTGTTGCTGCTGTCCTGGCTGCCTCTGGGGCTGTCGGCGCACTCGCTGCTGGCGCTGCTGGTCGGCGTGGTGGTGCTGGACCTGGCCGCGCAGCTGCTGCATGTCAGCAACCAGAACCTGATCTACGCGCTGCAGCCGGAGGCACGCAACCGCCTCAATGCCGGTTACATGACCGGCTATTTCATCGGTGGCTCGCTGGGCTCGCTGCTGTCGGCGCAGGTCTACCAGCGTTTCGGCTGGACCGGTGTGTGCGTGGCCGGTACCGCGGTGGCGGTACTGGCCCTGCTGGTGTGGCTGCCCTCTGCCTGGCGCACCCGCCAGGCAGCATAGGCCGACTAGAAGCTGCCCTGCAGCGCCAGCTCCCAGCGTCCACCGGCATTGCCCGGGAACAGCCGTTTGGCAGCGCTGTCGGTGTCATGCACGGTGGCGCGCAGTTCCCAGGCCGGCGTCAACGTGGCGATGGCACTGAGCTGGCCATGCAGGTAGTCCGGCCCCTGCGCGGTGGCCAGCCAGTACTGCCCCACCGCTGCTTCCAGGCGCACGCGCTCGTTCAACGGCACCCGCACGCCCAGCTGCGCGTAGGTGCCGCGACGGCCGCCGGCCAGGGCATCGTTGGAGTGGGCAACCTGCAGCCAGGCGCGTTGCTTCCAGGTGGTGGTGACATTGAGTTCGGTCCAGTCCAGTGCGCGGCCGGTACCCGGATACACATAACGGGTGAAGTTCGCATCCAGGCTCCAGTCCGGCGACAGTGCGCCCGACCAGCCGGCGACGAGATCGAACTCGCTGCGTGCACCGTTGTCCGGCGTGAACGAGACATTCGAGCCCCATGCGCTGGCATACCAGCCCGAACCCACCGTCACCTTCGCCCCCACCTGCGCGGCCGGATCGCCGTCGCTCTGGGAGCTGCCGCGCCACACATAGTCGCTGGTCAATGCCGCCGTGCCACTCACCTGCACCTGCGCCTGCACGCTGCCGGCGCACAGCAGCCCCGCCAGTGCGGCCGCGCTGGCCACGATCATCCCCTTGCTCTTCACTGCACTCACTTCCTCGTCGAAGGCGGCCTTGTCCGCCGGGACGGCAGTGTCGACGGCATGGGCGTAACGGTTCGATGGCGATGCCGCCGTACCAGCGCAAATTCAGCGTAAATCCGCGCCGCAACGAGCGCGGTATCATGCAGGCCTATTTCCAGGAACCAACCACGTGGACGCCATCCTGACCCCGGTATCGATCGGCGAGCTGATCGACAAGATCACCATTCTCGAGATCAAGGCCGAGCGCATCGACGATGCGACCAAGCTGGCCAACGTTCGTACCGAGCTTGATGGCCTGCTGCCGCTGCTGCAGCAGCAGCTTGAGGCACAGCCGGCACTGGCCGCGCTGAAGACGCAGCTGAAGGCCATCAACGAGCGCATGTGGGAGATCCAGGACCAGCTGCGCGACAAGGAAGCGGCGCAGGTGTTCGACGAGGCGTTCATCCAGCTGGCGCGCGGCGTGTACGGCACCAACGGCGAACGCGTGCAGGTGAAGAACGAGATCAACCGTGTCGCCGGGTCGGCGCTGGTCGAGGAAAAGCAGTACCAGGGCGAGTAAGCGCGCCCGTCAGCCACACTCCAGCAGGTGGCGGATGCGGAACAGTTCGACATCGCTGCGGATTCCCAGCTTCTGGTAGGCCGCTTTCTTCTGCGTGCTGATGGTGCTGGCCGAGCGCTGGAAGCGCCGCGCCACTTCACCGGTGCTGCAGCCTTGCAGCAGCAGCCCCAGCACTTCGCGTTCACGCCGGCTCAGTGGCGTCAGGCTGGGCGCCGACATGCGCCGCGAGCGTGATCGATTCAGCTGCGTGCGCAGATCCGGGGGCACGAAACGCCCCCCGCGGGCCACCACGTCCACCGCGCGCAGCAGCATTTCCGGCGTGGTCGCCTTGGACAGGAAGCCGCGTGCACCGGCCTGCATCGTCGTGACCACGGTGCTGGCATTGCAGTGTGCCGACAGCACCAGTATCGGCACGCTGGGCCAGCGCCGGGACAACCCGCGCAGCAGCTGCAGGCCGTCGCCAAGATCGCCCAGCGGCAGCGCATCGATCAGCAGCAGGTCAACGCTGCCCGGTTCGCTCTCCAACAGTTCCAACAGGTCACGTTCGTTGGCGTAGCTGCCGCGCACGTGCACGCCGCTGTGCTGGCGCAGCAACACCTCCACCCCCAGCCGCAGCACCGGATGCGGATCCAGCAGTGCCAGGCGGCGCGGCCGATCAGGGAGCAGCGGTGGGAGGACGGGCGGCATCGCGGTGTATCCGACAGCACGGGATATCCACCGTAGGCCGCCACTGGCGGTGGCGGAATCCAATTCATTGCAATGCAACATGACGCCCGCATCGCAGTCAGACTCTGTTCTGATTCCCCACAACGCAACAGGCCCGGCAATGCCGGGCCTGTTGCAGCACGAACAGCGCGCGGGCGCGCCGTAGATGCAATTACCAGCTGAAGCGCGGGCCGACGGTGTATTCCTTGTCGCCGTGGCGGTTCATCTTCAGCTCGCCGTTCAGGCCCCAGTTCTGGTTCAGCTTGACCTGACCACCCAGACGGCCGTACCACTGGCTGTCGATGTCGACGCCGTGCTTCTTCGAATAGTCTTCGTAACCGACCAGGCCGTAGACTTCAGCGTGGGCACCGAACGCGGTACGGATACCGGCTTCAGCGCTGTAGCCGTTGAAATCCAGGCCGTGCTTCTGGTCGAACTTCTGGTAGGCAACGCGGGCAACGAAGTCGGTCGACGGAGCGATTTCGACGTTGTAGCCGGCACCGACCTTCCACTGGTCAACCTTGATGTTGGTGTGGTCGACTTCCTGGCGGCTGTATTCGCCGAACGCGTGGAAGTTCGGCAGGAAGCCGTAGGAACCCTTCACGCCCCAGCCATCAGCCTTGATGCCGTCAACGTCGGTCTTGGCGTAATCAGCCTCAGCGTAGTTGTAGGACAGGTTCTCGGCGGCCGAAGCGGTGAACGGCAGGGCAGCGGCCAGAGCCAGAGCAATCAGCGAATTCTTCATGGGGGTACACCTTTACTTTCTTATGGTGTGCAGCAGCGCCAGGGCGCCATCGCATCGGGAATGTAAATTCTCCGTTATTCGCCACAACGCTCCCTGAAAACAGCGGTCTTCGCATTGCTGAATTTTTTGCATTGATTCAGCAAGGCTCAGGCATACGCGCGCGGTACGCGCACGCGCTTCGATTCAACGGTGCAGCTCAACGGTGCAGCAATCGATGTCGATTTTCCGCGCCCTGAAGCGTCGACTCATTGAAGGCCGTGCACCTGGCATGGTCCATTCCGGAGGCAAGCGATGAGCTACATCGATGGTTTCGTACTGGCAGTGCCGACCGCCAACAAGGAGAAGTTCCTCGCCCATGCACGTGCAGGTGATCCCGTTTTCATCGAATACGGCGCGCTGCGCGTGGTCGAGTGCTGGGGCGATGACGTGCCGCATGGCAAGACCACCGACTTCTTCGGCGCGGTGAAAGCCACGGCGGAGGAAACGGTGGTGTTTTCCTGGATCGAGTGGCCGGACAAGGCCACCCGCGATGCAGGCATGCAGAAGATGATGGAAGACCCGCGGTTGGACCCGACGAAGAATCCCATGCCGTTCGACGGTGCGCGGATGATCTACGGCGGATTCGAGCCGATCTTCGAACTCAAGCGCTGACCCGGGCGGGCGTCCTCAGCGGGCGCCCGCTTCATCCTCACCGGCCGCATGGCCCGCACCCAGCGCAGCACCCGCGCCAACACCAAGCCCGCCCATTCCGGCGCCCATGCCACCGCCGCCACCACCGGCGCGACCGCCCTTGGCTTCGCCCTCGTTGCGGCCCTTGCCACTTCCGCCACCGCTGCCCGCGGGGCGGGTAGGCCCCTGCCGCGGGATCTCCAGGTCGGCCGGCACCGGCGCGAGGTCCAGCGCCTCGCGGACGAAGTCGCGCAGCGAGATCACCAGTTCGTGTGTGTGCACCGGCCGCCTCTGCGCCAGTTCACTGGCAGCGCGCGCGGCCAGCCGTACCTGCTCGTCGGTGCCCAGCAGCAGGATGTCCGACAAAGCCGCTTCGACCGCATCGCGGATGCGCCTGGCCCGATCCGAGCCCGGCTCGGCAATGCCTTCTTCGTGGGCCCGCTGGCGCAGGTCGCGCAGATGGGCCGGGTCGACCCCCAGCTCACCGGTGAAGGAACCGCCCAGCGTCTTGTAGGCCGCCATCAAGGTACGCAGCCGCTCGTTGATCTGGCGGTTCTCGCGTTCGCGGCGCTGCTGCAGGGTCTGCATCACCAGCAGGCGGATTCCCACGCCGAGCAGGGTGATCAGAACCAGCCCGGCCAGGGTGGACAGCACGCCCTGCCAGGAACTGAAATCGATACCGCGCATGGTGTGGCCTCCTGCAGAAGACCTTCATCTTGCCCCAGCCTGCTGCCGCAGTTCCACGTCAGGCACGGATGAGCGCCCCGAAAACGCAGAAGGCCCTCCCGCCCGATGAGCGGAAGGGCCTTCGAACCACGCGCGATTACTTGCGCTTGGCAGCCTTGCGCACGGCCTTCTTGGCCGGAGCCTTCTTGGCCACGGCCTTCTTCAGCGGTGCAGCCTTCTTGGCCACGGTCTTGCGGGTAGCGGCGACCTTCTTGCCGACAACCTTCTTGGCGACGGCGGTCTTCTTGCCGACGACCTTCTTGGCAGCAGCGGTCTTCTTGCCGACAACCTTCTTGGCAGCGGCGGTCTTCTTGCCGACGACCTTCTTGGCAGCAGCGGTCTTCTTGCCGACAACCTTCTTGGCGGCGACGGTCTTCTTGCCGGCGACCTTCTTGGCGGCGACGGTCTTCTTGGCCACAGCCTTCTTGGCGGTAGCGACCTTCTTGCCGACAACCTTCTTGGCGGCCACGGTCTTCTTGGCTACAGCCTTCTTGGCGGTCGCGACCTTCTTGCCGACAACCTTCTTGGCAGCAGCGGTCTTCTTGGCAACAGCCTTCTTGGCGGTCGCAACCTTCTTGGTGGCGGCCTTCTTCACGGTGGCGACCTTCTTGCCGGCAGCCTTGGTGGTCTTCTTGGCAGCAGCAGCCTTCTTGGTCACGGTCTTGCCGGCAGCCGCCTTCTTCTTGGCCACTTCCTTCTTCAGGGCAGCCGCTTCGGCCTTGGCGTTCTTCTTGGCCGCTTCCAGCTTCTTCTTGGCGTTGGCAACGGTCTTGCCGACCGACTTGGCGGCCTTCTCGGCCTTCTTGGCAACGGTCTTCTCGACCTTGGCCACGACCTTCTTGGCCTTGGCGACGCGGGTGGTGGCAGCCTTGCGGGCGCGCTTGACGGTCTTCTTGACCGACTTCACTGCGTCTTCGGCGGCGTGGGCGATGGTCTCGCCGACGTTGGTGGCGGTTTCTTTCACGTTCTCGACGGCGTCGGTCACGACCGACACACCATTACCGTTGCTCATGTTGCCCTCCTAGGGGCCTGGATTGTCAAAACGGGGCGATGCTATACCGACAATGGCTATCGTGGAACGGGCACGACCGGTCAATCGCATCCGGTGCGACGCAACTGGTGTAAGCGATGGCGGCGGCTGACGCGCCGCGCAGTCAGGAAATCCCTTTTTTTAAGCAGTGTGCTGCGCCGCCTGCCTATTGCCGGCATGCCGATGCAGGCACTGGCGGCCGCAACACGTCCGCGCAGCAATGAGCGTCATTGCAAGGTCAGGATGCGCGGAACTGCGCAAGTGTCGCGGTGTGTCATGGCGCTGTCGGCCTGCCTTGCGGCGCTCGCGCGCGGCTGTCGCGAACAGCGATACGGCGCGTTCGGAACCCCTCCGGCACCCTCGGCGCGAGGTCGGATTTTCATGGGGCATTTATCCAGATCGCGACACACTCATTCAGCTTGTTCTACCGTATGCGTCAACGGCCCCCATCCCAGCCTGCGAACCGACTCCCATGCGACCGCTTCCCACCCTGCTTACGCTCGCAATCGCTGCTGCCTTCGGCGGCTTCGTTGCCACTGGCCTCAACGCGCACCTGGACAACCGTGCCGATGCTGCTCCACTGCCGGCGGTACTGCCCACCACCGCAGCGCTGCCGGCATCGGTCGCCGGGCAGGCGGTGCCATCGCTTGCCCCGATGCTGGAAAAAGCGATGCCGGCGGTGGTCAGCGTCAACACCAAGCAGGTGGTGCGGGTACGCAACCCGTTCTTCAACGACCCGTTCTTCCGCCGCCTGTTCCCGGACATTCCGCAGGAGCGGATCAACGAGTCACTCGGTTCGGGCGTCATCATCGATGCCACCGAAGGCCTGGTGCTGACCAACCACCACGTCATCGACAACGCCGATGACGTGCAGGTGACACTGGCCGATGGGCGCACGGTCAAGGCCGAGTTCCTCGGCTCGGACCGCGACACCGACATCGCGCTGATCCGCATTCCGGCGCAGAACCTGACCGACATCAAGCTGGGCAACAGCGACCAGCTGCGGGTCGGCGACTTCGTAGTCGCCATCGGCAATCCGTTCGGTTTCAGCCAGACGGTCACCTCGGGCATCGTCTCGGCGGTGGGCCGCAGCGGCATCCGCGGGCTGGGCTACCAGAACTTCATCCAGACCGATGCGTCGATCAACCCGGGCAATTCCGGTGGCGCGCTGGTCAACCTGCAGGGCCAGCTGGTGGGCATCAACACCGCCAGCTTCAACCCGCAGGGCAGCATGGCCGGCAACATCGGCCTGGGCCTGGCGATTCCATCGAACCTGGCCCGCAGCGTGGTCGACCAGCTGGTCAAGCACGGTGTGGTGGTGCGCGGCACGCTGGGCATCGAAAGCCAGAACCTGAGCGCGCAGATCGCGCAGGGCCTGGGCCTGGGCGAAACCCGTGGCGCACTGGTGACCCGCGTGCTGGCCGGCTCGGCCGGTGCCGCCGCAGGGCTGAAGCCGGGCGACGTGGTGGTCTCGGCCAACGGCCAGCGGGTGGACAGTGCCGAAGCACTGCACAACGTGGAAGGCCTGGCGGCGGTGGGCAGCGTGCTGACCCTGGACGTTCGCCGCGAAGGCAAGCCGCTGCAGATCAAGGCCACGCTGAAGGAGCAGGCGCGCGTGGTCAGCGGCGAGAGCCTGGACCCGCGCCTGACCGGTGCCAGCTTCGTCGATCTGCCCGAATCGCTGCGCCAGTCCGGCGTGGGCGGCGTGCTGGTCAGCGAGGTCAAGCGCGGCAGCCGCGCGGCGACCAATGGCCTGCAGCAGGGCGACATCATCACCGATGCCACGGTTGGCGAATTCGCCGACCTGGCCAGCTGGCGCGCCAATTTCCAGCAGCGCCCGCCGACCCTGGTGCTGCGCGTGCTGCGTAACAATGGCCAGCAGCAGGGCCAGTTGGTGATGCGGTGATCGCCTGGCCGTAACGCCCCCTATACCCCCGTGATGCTATCTCTGTATGTCCAGGTCGGCTGAGCCGATCGCCCGTTTCCCCATCGCAACAGGAGTGATTCGATGAGCCCCACCAATACCGAAAACCTGAAGGACCACCTGGGTGAAGCCGGTTCCCACCTGAAGCAGGCCGCCAGCGCTGCCGGCGGTGCGATCAAGGGCGCTACCGGTGCCGCGACCGACGAACTGCGCATCGGCAAGGCCAACGTCAAGGCTGAACTGTCCGACAGCGCGCTGTCGGGCCTGGCTGCCGCCGAGTTCGGTGGTGCCGCCGCCAAGGAACAGGTCGATGCGCTGATGGACAAGGGCAAGGACCTGATCGACAGCGCCGCTGAACTGATCCGCGAACGTCCGCTGGCCTCGTTCGGTGTGGCCTTCGCTACCGGCTGGATCATCGCCAAGCTGGCCCGCGGCAGCGACAAGTAAGCTGCGGCGTGAGCGAAGACACCACGCAACGTCCCGATCCGGCGGCCACGCCGCCGTTGGACGAGAGCATCCGCCAGGTCGGCGCTGCCGGCCGGGCGACCGTCGATTCGGCCAAGCACTCGCTGCGTTCGCTGCGTCGGTTGGCGTCGGCGGACTTCGCGCTTGCACGCAGCGCGTTCGGGCGTGCGTTGGCCTGGGCCGGCGTCGCCATCGTGTTCGGCGCCTCGGCGTGGCTGCTGATGGCCGCCACCCTCATCGCCCTGCTGCAGAGCTTCGGCCTGAGCTGGCTGCAGGCGCTGCTGATCACCTCGTTGCTGAGCCTGGCCGTCACCGGCTACGCGATCTGGCGCGTGTCGTATTTCTTCCACCACACCGGCATGCACGCCACCCGGCGCCAGTTGTCCCGGTTGGGCCTGTTCGATGAGCCCACCGATGATGATCCCGATGCCGGGGTGCAGATTCCGGAGGGCAAGCCATGAAGTTCGGTGCACTGCAGCGGCGGGTAAAGCGCTGCGAACAGGTGATGGCCGTGCGCATCGGCGAGACCCAGGACAACTGGGGCGTACTCAGCCAGGTCTGGCGACAGGGCTGGTCACCACTGCGCATCGTGCTGGTCGGCCTGGCCGGCGGTTTCATCGCCGGCAAGCTGGAGGTTCCAGGCAAGGTCAACGGTGCGCGTTGGCTGCAGATGGTAGGTTCGGTCTCCAGCCTGTTCGCCAGCGCGCAGGCCGCGTTTGCCACCGTGGTGGCGGCACAGGCGGCGGAAACCGCAGACGATGCCGCCGACCAGGCGGATGAGGCCACCGAGCAGCCGGCGCCCGCAGCTGCACGGCCGGCAGCGCAGCCGGCGCCCACGGTGGACACCGAGCTGCGTGGGCCGCGTCCGGCCGAAGCGGCCACCGAGATGTCCGAACGTTGATGATTCTTACCCGCCGCGTTGATCGCGGCGGGTCGATAATGGGCTTCTTTTCCCGGTCGGTACGTCGATGAGCGAGTCCCTGTTGTCCCCGTCGTCGCCTGCGCCGGACGCCCCCGCACCGCTGCCTCCCGCCTCGCGCCCACGTGGCCCGATGTCGCTGGTCATACTGGCGACCCTGGCCGTGGCGTTCACCCTGTGGGCGGCACAGGACATCATCCTGCCGGTGCTGCTGGCGATGTTCTTCGCCCTGGTCGGCAACCCGATCCTGCGCCTGCTGCAGAAGCTGTGGATTCCGCGCGCCCTTGGCGCCCTGCTGGTGCTGGGCGCCGGACTGGGCGTGACCGGCGCCTTGGCGGTGCAGCTGATCGGCCCGGCGATGGACTGGGCACAGGAAGCACCGCAGCAGCTGCGCAAGGTCGCGCGCCAGGTGCAGGACCTGACCAAGCCGGTGCAGCAGGCCAACCAGGCGGCGGAGAATTTCGCGCGCGTGGCCGGTGGCGACGGCAACCGCAAGGTGCAGGTGATCCGCACCCAGCTGGACGATCCCTACCGCATGCTCACGCGCGCGCCGCGGCTGGCGGCCTCGGTGCTGGCCGTCGTGCTGCTGACGCTGTTCTTCATGATCTACGGCCAGAGCCTGCAGCGCGCGGCGATCGCCCTGTTCCCGAACCGGCAGCAGCAGCGTTTTACCAGCGACATCCTGCGCTCGAT
Organism: Stenotrophomonas sp. PA-6-5C; assembly: GCF_021605635.1. NCBI lineage: Bacteria > Pseudomonadati > Pseudomonadota > Gammaproteobacteria > Lysobacterales > Lysobacteraceae > Stenotrophomonas > Stenotrophomonas sp. PA-6-5C. The sequence continues at coordinate 82,544 of NZ_WKEE01000008.1, read as the reverse complement.
CGAACACGAGGTATCGCGCTACGTATTGACCATCAGCGTGATCAACACCGTGGTCGGCCTGCTGTTGGCCGGTGTGCTGATGCTGCTGGGCATCGGCCTGCAGGAGGCCCTGCTGTGGGGCACCGTGGCGGCGCTGCTGAATTTCGCGCCCTATGTCGGCCCGCTGCTCGGCGTGGCATTGATGCTGCTGATGGGCTTCGTCGAGTTCCGCGACCCGCTGCAGGCGCTGCTCCCTGCGGCCGCCTACCTGACCCTGCATACCCTGGAAGGGCAGCTGGTGACGCCGATCGTGCTTGGCCGGCAGATGAAACTGTCACCGCTGGTGCTGATCCTGGCGCTGATGGTGTTCGGCTGGGCCTGGGGCATGATCGGCCTGCTGCTGGCGGTGCCACTGCTGGTCTGCATCAAGCTGGTGCTGGCACGACTGGAGGGCATGCAGGGCTGGGCGCGCTTGCTGGAGTGAGCCGGCCAGGACAATGTTCGCGCCGATGGCAGGGCCGGAAACAAGGGCAGAACTGGCAGAATAGTCCCCCTTTTTTCGGATGGATCCGTTCGGATGACCTCGTTCGCCACACGCTGCCTCGCCCTTGCCTGCCTTGCCACCCCTGCTTTCGCCGCGACGCCGCCGGCAATCGAGCAGGCGCGTGCCCAGCTGGTCGAAGCGGTCACCTGCCAGCGCCACCTCACCCCCAAGCAGTTCGAAACGATCGCCCAGTTGCTGGCGCCGCCGCCGCTGCGGGCGGGAAACGGGGAGTCCAGCGGTGAGTTCCTGTTGACCACGCCGCTGATGGTGCTGGGCCAGCCAGTGAACCGCCTGCAGGCGTACGACGGCGACAGCGGCGAGGATGGCGTCGACAGTTTCACCGCGTACTTCAGCACCGCCAGCGTCGAACAGATCGCGGCACTGGCGAAGCTGTCCGACCCGGTGGCGGGCAGCTACACGCGGGAAGTGGGCCGGCACAACCTGGATGTGCGGCGGTTCGACGGCCAGACCACCATCAGCTGCTCCTACGACCTGCGCTGACGCACCCTGCAGTGCCCCCCTGCCCGTCGCGCGCATGAAAGCGCGCGCGGGCAGGCGTAGAATGGCGGGGTGAAATTCCCTGTCCTTGCCATCACCCTCGACCTCGACGATACGCTGTGGCCGTTCGCTCCGATCGGCACCCGCATCGACCAGGTCCTGTTCGACTGGATGCGTGAACACAGCCCCGCCACCGCCGCGATGTATCCGGTGGCGGCCATGCGCGAACTGCGCGAGCGCTCGTTCCGCGACAACCCCCACCTGCATTTCGACCTGAGCGCGCTGCGCCGGCTGACGATCCAGGAGGCGCTGGAAAACAGTGGCGCCAGCCTGGACCTTCTGGAACCGGCGTATGAAGTGTTCTATGCCGCGCGCAACCAGGTGGAGTGCTACCCCGATGCGCTGGATGCTCTGGCGCGGATCGCCGCGCGGGTGCCGGTGGCCGCGTTGAGCAACGGCAACGCCGACCTGGAACGGATCGGCCTGGCCCATCACTTCAGCTTCCAGCTGGGCGCGCGCGAGCATGGCGCGGCCAAGCCCGAAGCAAGCATTTTCCACGCCGCCTGCGACCGCCTGGGCGTCGCCCCGGCGCAGGTGCTGCACGTGGGCGACCACGTCGAGATGGACGTGGCCGGCGCGATGGCTGCCGGCCTGCGCGGCTGCTGGATCAACCGCGAAGCGGCCACCTGGAACCATCCGCAGCTGCAGCCTGACCTGCAGTTCGACACCCTCACCGGCCTGGCCGATTGGCTCGATGCCAACCTCGACGCCGCCGACGCTGACGCATCCCGGAGTACCTGACGCATGAGCGAGATCACTGGTTTCACCGCCGACACCACCGCCGCGCTGCCGTTGCACGTGCTGGACCGCAGCCAGTTCGAGGCGTGGAAGAACAGCCAGTCCGCTGCGACCCAAGCGTGGTTGAAGTCGCAGGGGTTCACTGCCGGCGCGCATTCCGTCGCGCTGCTGCCCGGCGCCGATGGCCTGGCGGGCGCGGTGATCGGTATCGGCGATCGCGGCGATGCCTACAGCTACGCCCATGCACCGCATGCCCTGCCGGAAGGCAGCGTGTGGCAGCTGGCCAGCGAACTGCCGGCCGCCGAACAGGCGCTGCTGCAGCTGGGCTGGGGCCTGGGCAGCTACCGCTTCGACCGCTACCGCAAGCGCAACCGCACGCCGGCCCAGCTGGTTGCCGCCCCCACCGGCGAGGTGGCCGACCTGATCGCCGCCAGCCTGCGCGTGCGTGACTGGGTGAACACGCCGACCGAAGACATGGGCCCGCAGCAGCTGGAAGACGCCGCACGTGCCCTGGCTGAAGCGCATGGCGCGCAGGTTGAAGCGATCACCGGCGACGAACTGCTGGCGCAGAATTTCCCGGCCATCCACGCGGTGGGCCGTGCCTCGCACCGCGCGCCGCGGCTGATCGTACTGCGCTGGGGCAAGGAGTCCGACCCGGCGCTGGCGCTGGTCGGCAAGGGCGTGTGCTTCGATACCGGCGGCCTGGACATCAAGCCGGCCGATGGCATGCGCAACATGAAGAAGGACATGGGCGGCGCCGCCCACGCGCTGGCACTGGCCGGGATGGTGATGGCCCAGCAGTTGCCGGTGCGCCTGACCCTGCTGGTTCCGGCGGTGGAAAACGCGATCGGCCCGGATGCGTTCCGTCCGGGCGAAGTGATCGCCACCCGCAAGGGCCTGAGCGTGGAGATCGACAACACCGACGCCGAAGGCCGGGTGATCCTGTGCGACGCGCTGACCTTCGCCGGTGAGCAGAAGCCGGACCTGGTGCTGGACTTCGCCACCCTGACCGGCGCCGCACGCATCGCGCTGGGCCCGGATCTGCCGGCGCTGTTCAGCAACGATGACACGGTTGCCCAGCAGTGGCTGCAGGCTGGCGACGCCACCCGCGACCCGGTGTGGCGCATGCCGCTGTGGCGCCCCTACCTGCGTTACCTGAGCAGCGGCATCGCCGACCTGGCCAACGCCGGTTCGCGCATGGCCGGCTCGGTGACCGCCGCGCTGTACCTGGAACGCTTCCTGGAAGATGGCCAGCGCTGGGCACATCTGGATGTGTATGCCTGGAACGATGGCGAGCGCCCGGGCCGCCCGGCCGGTGGCGAAGCCCTCGCCCTGCGTTCGGCCTGGGCGATGCTGAAAGCACGTTACGCCTGATGCAGCCGCCGGGCATGACCCGGCGCTACCGATGCCGATGCCGGTGCGGGTGCTGATCCGCAATTCCGGTGGGTGCCGATCTTGGTCGGCACCCCATCACCCGGCAAATCTGACGAAAAATTGAATTTCGGCTCCGGCCGGGTTCTGCGAGGATGTGGTGGTCGCCCACCCACACGTCCGTGAAGGCAGGACTCCGACCATGTCGCTCTTCCGCTACACCCGTGCCGGCCAAGGGCCGCAGTCACCGCGCAAGCATTCACCGCTGCCCTGGATCGCCCTGATCGCGCTGATCCTGGGCATCGTCGCCCTCGCTTTTGCCTGGTTGGCCGGTTGGATCGGGCGCGACCGACTGACCGCGCAGCGCTTCACCGACACCATCGAGGCCACTGGCCCTGCGCATCCCGGGTTCCGCCGCGCGCACAGCAAGGGCGTGTGCGTGAGCGGTTGGTTCGAACCCAGCGCGCAGGCGCCAACACTCTCCAGTGCACGGGTGTTCTCGCAGTCCCGCGTGCCGGTGATGGGCCGGCTGTCGATCGGCGGCGGTGACCCCTACGGCGCCGACAACACCGCACGGGTGCGCAGCATCGCGGTGCAGATGGTCAGCGATGACGGCCAGGAATGGCGGATGGCGATGAACAGCTTCCCGTTCTTCGCCGTGCCCACCGCCGAAGCCTTCTACGAGCAGACCCGCGCGCAGATTCCGGACCCGGCCACCGGCAAGCCCGACCCGCAGAAGATGGCCGCCGTACTGGCGAAATACCCCAGCGCGCAGGCCTTCCAGCAGTGGGCCAAGAGCGCACCGTGGACCAGCAGCTGGGCCAACACCACCTTCAACAGCGTCAACAGCTTCTGGTTCACCAACGCGCAGGGGCAGAAGCGCGCAGTGCGCTGGCGCTGGCAGCCGCAGGCACCGGTGGTGGAGATGGATGCGGACGCACGCAAGCAGGCCAACGTCGATTTTCTCAGCCAGGAACTGCAGCAACGCCTGGCCACCGGCCCGGTACGCTGGAACCTGGTGGTCAGCCTGGCTGCGCCCGGCGATGCCATTGATGACCCCTCGGTGCCGTGGCCGGAATCGCGCGATCAGGTGGTGGCCGGTGTGCTCAGCCTCGACCGCATGCAGTCACAGGAAGAAGGCGCCTGCGGCCAGCTCAACTTCGACCCACTGATCGTGCCCAGCGGCGTGCGAGGCAGTGATGACCCGATCCTGGCGGCGCGCTCGGCGGTGTATTCGCAGTCGTTCAACCGCCGTGAACGCGAGCGCGCCAGCGGCAACGTCGAGCAAGCGAAGGAGGCTGCGCGATGAGCACCGGCAACGGCCACTTCAACCTGCTCGCCCGGGTGCTGCACTGGTCCATGGCGTTGATGATCATCGCGATGCTGTTCGTCGGCGTGACCATGGTCGCCTCGCTGCACCTGCGGCCGATGCTGATCGACCTGCACCGTCCGCTGGGCATCGCCATCCTGCTGCTGGTGGTGCTGCGCCTGTACAACCGCCTGCGCCATCGCCCACCGCCGCTGCCAGCGGATCTTCCCGCGTGGCAGGTGCTGGCGGCGAAGGCCTCGCACTGGATGCTGTACGCGTTGATGCTGGCGATGCCGCTGATCGGCTGGGCGATGCTGTCGGCCGGCGGCTACCCGATCGTGCTGGGCGGTGGCCTGCACCTGCCACCGATCGTGCCGCATACCCCGGCGCTGTACGCCGCGCTGCGCAATGCGCACAGCCTGCTGGCCTACGTGCTGTTCGCCACGGTGCTGATGCACGTGGGTGCGGCGCTGTTCCACCTGTGGGTGCGCCGCGATGGCGTGTTCCAGGCGATGGCACGCGGGAAGGATTGACGGGGTTCGCCGGTTGTTCCCGGCGGGTCATTTCCGCGACCGCGGAGGGGTGTCACTTTCTTTGCGCGCAAGAAAGTAACCAAAGAAACGCTCCGCCGGCCGCGAGCCGACGTGCTTCGCACGCCGGTGCCCTGCGCTCCTCGGTCCGTCGAGGGACGGCGCCAAGAGCAGCCGAGCATGGCTCGGCTCTACAGAGAGCGAGGCGCCTCTGCGCCCTCGCCGGACCTGCGGTGCTCGGCTCGCTCAAGGCGGACGGGAGGGGCAAGGGCAACAGCAACAGCATCCACGCATGGCGTGGATCTACTGGGTGCAACATCGGCTTTTGACGTTGGGTCCGCCTTCTAGCGAGCCGAGCATCGCAGGGGAATCAGGGGCGTAGAGGCGCCGATGTCTGAGCGCAGCGAGTTCGGCGCCGTCCCCTGATTCACCGAGAAGCGCAGGGTACCGGTGCGCAGCACCGGCTCGCGACCTGGCGGCGTGTTTCTTTGGTTACTTTCTTTGCACGAGCAAAGAAAGTGACACCCCTCCGCGGTCGCGGAAATGATTCGCCGGGCATGGCCCGGCGCTACCGGTGCGTCGGCGCACGCTACTACAACCACCCCTTCTGCCGCGCCAGCCGATACGCCTCGATCCGGTTGGCCACGCCCAGCTTGCCGATGCATTCGGACAGGTAATTGCGGACTGTGCCGTGCGACAGCCCCAGCTGCTCGGCGATCTCGCTGGCGGTGCGGCCCTCGCCCGCCAGGCGCAGCACGCGGCGCTCGCGGTCGGTCAGCGGGTCGGCCTGCGACCAGGCATCCAAGGCCAGCTGCGGGTCGATCGCGCGGATGCCCTGCTTCACCTTGCGCAGTGCCTCGGCCAGGTTCTCGGCCGGTGCATCCTTCAGCAGATAGCCCAGCACGCCCGCTTCCAGCGCGCGACGCAGGAAACCGGCGCGGGCGAAGGTGGTCACGATCACCACCTTGATCGGCAGTTCATGGCGGGCGATGCGCTGGGCCAGCTCCAGTCCGCTCAGCCCCGGCATTTCAATGTCGGTGACCAGGATGTCCGGCTGCAACTGCTGCAGCATGCGCCAGGCAGCTTCGCCGTCGGCAGCACTTCCCAGTACCTCGATATCCGGTTCCAGGCCCAGCAACGCCGACAATGCGCCACGCACCATCGCCTGATCTTCGGCCAACAGGATGCGGATCATGCCGCGCCTCCCTGTACCAGCGATGCCGGCGACAGCGGCGTAGTCGCGGCCATCAGGGGCACGCGCACGGTCAGCACCGTGCCCTCCCCGCGCGGCGACTGCAGCGTCAACTGGCCACCCAGCGCCGCTGCCCGCTCACGCATGCCACACAATCCATTGCCCTCGGCCTGCACGCCACCACGGCCGTCATCGCGTATCTGCATCGCCAACTGTCGGTCCTCAAGCATGAAATCCACCTGCACCCGGGTCGCCTGCGCGTGGCGCACGATGTTGGTCGCCGCCTCGCGCAGCACCAGTGCCAGCCCACGCTCTACCTCCACTGGCATCGGCGGCGGCGGCATGTACTGCAGGTGTACCTGTTGGCATTCCAGCAGCAGACGAGCCGAGGCCAGTTCGCCGGCCAGGTCGCTGGCGCGGATGCCGGTGACCGCACTGCGTACCTGTGCCAGCGCCTCGCGCGCGATGTCCTCGGCCTCGCCGATTTCCTGCCGGGCACGCGCATCATCGCGGTCGTACAGCTTGCGCGCCAGTTCCAGCTTCAGCGTGATCAATGACAGCGTATGCCCCAGCAGGTCATGCAGATCACGGCCGATGCGCTCGCGCTCGGCGGTGGTCGCCAGGCGCCGCACCTCGTCCTGGGACAGCTGCAGGGCGACGTCGCGCTGATGGCTCAGGGACTCCACGTTCACCACCAGCCCGACAATGAACGACACCGCCGGCATCCACACCATGGCCTGCCACGGATAGCCGAAGTAGAGCGCGGTGCTGCAGAACAGGAGATTCAGGCCAGTGAGCTGCAACAGGTACACCCACCAGCCGCCGCGGCTGCTCATGCGGATCATCACGCAGCCGAACACGAAGTAGCTCAGTCCAGACGGATACCACGGCAGCAGTACCAGGGCCATCACAATCATGCCCAGCGCGTAGCGCCAGGCATGGTGCCGTGGCGCCAGCATCACCTTCGCATAGAACAGCAGGAACAACGGATAGCTGGCCAGCGTCAGCAACAACCAGCGCAGCGTAAAGCCATTCCCGAGCACCGGGGTGAGGAAGATCCAGACCGACCACAGCAGGTGGATCGCACCACTCCAGGGCGACTTGCCACGCCGCAGCAGTTCGGCCACCGCCGAATCCGGTGCAGGGCGCAGCAGGGACACAAGCCAGCTCGGTGGCACGGAAGATTCCAGGCGGGGACGATCGCTGCCGATCATGCCAGTTCAGCCGACACGGCGCAGGCGGCGACGCGCCAGCAGCAGTGCGACTGCACTCACACCCAGCAACACCAGCAGATGGCCAACGGCACCGCCACGTGCCGGCTGGCCAAGAATGGGCAGGGCCAGCTGCGCCAGATGCCAGGTCGGCCACAGCGGCGCCATCGTCGAGAACACCGTCGGCAACGCCGACAACGGCAGCCACAGCCCCGACAGCAGGGCCAGCGGCAGGTAGACCAGGTTGACGATGGCCGGTGCCGCGCTGGCGCCGACATGGCTGCCGATCAGCAGGCCGATCGACCCCAGCGGCAATGCCGCAAACGCCGCCACGGCCAGCAGCTGCAATACCTGCGCCGCCTGCAGCTGCACGCCACCGAAGAGGCACGCCACCGCCATCAGCATCGCGGCGATCAGCACCGCGAACAGCATGGCCATTGCCAACCGCGCCAGCAGCGGCGCTGCAGAAGGCAACGGCAGTGCGCGCTTGAGGGTCAGCAGGCCGCCTTCTCGGTCCAGCGCCAGCTGCACGCCAAAGCCAAACAGCGAGGGCGCCATCGCGCCGAACACGCAGTAGGTCGCCAGCAGATAGACCGGCGCGTGACCACGGCCCAGCAGTACGCCGAACAACAGGTAGAACAGCACCGGGAACAACAGCGAGGGCAGCACGAACGACGGCGAGCGCCAGGCGCGACGCAGCTCGGCCAGCAGTTCAGCGCGATAGGGACGCAGCGCACGCCACCAGCCGGTGGACGCTGCACCGGCGCCGGTGGTACGGGTCAACGTGTTCATGCGGCCTCCCGGGTCAGGTCGAGGAAGGCGTCGGCCAGTGCCGCGCCCTGTACTTCCAGTTCACGCAGCTGCGCATCGGCGACGAGCAGGCGGGCCACCACCGGCGCGGCCGGGCTGGCCAGCACCTGCAGATGTTCGCCATCGCGCTGCACCTGCTGGACGCCGGGCCAGTGCTGCACCTCGTCGGCAGCCAGCGTGCTGCGGCAGCGGATGCGTCGCGGCCGGTCGGCCAGGCGCAGTTCGGACAGCGGCGCATCGGCCACTACCCTGCCCAGCTCCAGCACCACCACCCGTTGCGCCAGCGCCTCGGCTTCTTCCAGGTAGTGGGTGGTCAGCAGCACACCGCAGCCTTCGGCCACCAGCTGCCGGATCGCCTGCCACATCGCCTGCCGCGCCTGGATGTCCAGGCCGGTGGTGGGCTCATCGAGGAACAGCACGCGCGGGCGGCCGCAGATGGCAATGGCGAACTGCACACAGCGCTGCTGCCCGCCGGACAGCTGGCCATAGCGACGCCGGGCAAGGTCCTGCAGGCCCACACGCTGCAGTACGTCGCCCAACGGCAGCGGATCCGGATAGCAGGCACTGGCCTGCGCCACCAGTTCATCCACCTGCAGCATCGGCGGCAGGCTGGTGCTCTGCAGCATCACGCCGAGGCCGAGCCGATGATCGCGTTGCTGCGGATCACCGCCCAGCAGCTCGACCTGGCCGGCGTCGGCGCGACGCAGGCCCAACAGCACGCTGATCGCGGTACTCTTGCCGGCACCGTTGCGGCCCAGCAGGGCCAGTACCTGGCCAGCGCGGACCTGCAGGTCGATGCCGTGCAGGGCGGTATGGTCGCGGTAACGCACCTGCACCTGCTGCAGGCGGGCCAGCGACGGAGCGATCGGATCCATGGACAGTACCGGTAGCGGGGACGTTGCCATTCTGTGCCGCCGTGGTCACATTTCGCAGTTGCCGCCGTCAATGACATCGGATGACAGCTGTCACTGCCATCGCCGATGCACCTGCCTTCATGCTGTGCCGCACGCTCCACCGCCGGAACCGCCGCTGCCTGCCCTTCCGGTCACACCCGCCCGAACGCCTGTGATGGAACGAATGAACGCTTCTGCCGAGCTGTTGAAGGAACTCCGTATTGACCGCAAGTCGCCGCCGCCGGCCTCCAGTGGCGGCAGTGGTGGCCGCCGCTGGCTGTGGGTCGCCGTGGTCGTGATCATCGTGCTGCTGGCCGGCGGTGCGTTCGCACTGTTCGGCCGCGCGCCCACCGTGGAAGTGGACACCGCGCCGGCCGTGGCCATCCAGCAGGGCAGCGCCAGCAGTTCGGTGCTCGATGCCAGCGGCTACGTGGTCGCCCGGCGCATGGCCACGGTGTCGGCCAAGATCACCGGCAAGGTGCGCGAGGTGATGATTGAAGAGGGCATGCGGGTGGAACAGGGGCAGATCATGGCCACCCTGGACCCGATCGATGCCGACGCGCAGCGCAGCCTGTATGCCTCGCAGCTGCAAGCCGCACGCAGCCAGGTGGTCGGCTTGGAAGCCCAGCAGAAGCAGGCCGCCGCCGAGGCCAGTCGACTGCAGGCACTGGTCGGCCAGCAACTGGTCTCGCGTTCGCAGTACGACCAGGCCGTGGCCCAGCGTGACAGCCTGCGTGCGCAGCTGGAAACCGCACGGCGCAACGTCAAGGTGGCCAACGACCAGCTGTCCATCGCCGACCTCGGCGTGGACAACAACATCGTGCGCGCGCCGTTCTCCGGCGTGGTCACCGCCAAGGCCGCGCAGCCCGGGGAGATCGTCTCGCCGCTGTCGGCCGGTGGCGGCTTCACCCGTACCGGCATTGGCACCATCGTCGACATGGAATCGCTGGAGATCGAAGTCGAGGTCGGTGAAGCCTTCATCGGCCGCGTGCAGCCGAAGATGCCGGTGGAAGCCACGCTCAACGCCTACCCGGACTGGAAGATCCCGGCCGAGGTGATCGCCATCATTCCCACCGCTGACCGCGGCAAGGCCACGGTGAAGGTGCGGGTGGCACTGAAAGTGAAAGACCCGCGCATCGTGCCGGAGATGGGCGTGCGGGTCAGCTTCCTGGAACAGGCGCAGCCGCAGGCGGCCAGCAAGCCGCAGGGCGTTCGCGTGCCGGGCGGTGCGGTGGTCCAGCGCGAGGGCGTCTCGGTGGCTTTCGTGCTGGGTGACCAGAACCGCGTGCAGCAGCGCACGGTCGAGGCCGGCCAGGCGATGGGCAAGGACCGCCAGATCCTCAAGGGCGTGAGCGCGGGGGAGTCGGTGGTGGTCAACCCGCCGGACACCCTGCGCGATGGCGCCAAGGTGCAACAGAAACAAGCGCAGTAACGGCCTGGCGCCCACGGGCGCCACCGGCAGCACCGCTCGACGCACGCCTGCGGCCTCCGCCGGTGCGCTTCCCCGTTTCCCGCCTTCCGTGGAGAACCACCCATGTCGACCCTGGTTTCACTGCGCAACATCACCAAGACCTACCAGCGTGGCCCCGAAAAGGTGCAGGTGCTGCACGGCATCGACCTGGATATCGCCAGCGGCGACTTCGTCGCGCTGATGGGCCCGTCCGGTTCCGGCAAGACCACCCTGCTCAACCTGATCGGTGGCCTGGACAACCCCACGGGCGGCGAGATCAGCATCGAAGGCGAGCGCATCGACCAGATGAGCGGCGGCCAGCTGTCGACGTGGCGCAGCCATCACGTCGGTTTCGTGTTCCAGTTCTACAACCTGATGCCGATGCTGACCGCGCAGAAGAACGTGGAACTGCCGTTGCTGCTGACCCACCTCAGCGCGGCGCAGCGCAAGCGCAATGCCGAGATCGCGCTGACCCTGGTCGGCCTGGCCGACCGCCGCAGCCATCGTCCCAACGAACTGTCCGGCGGCCAGCAGCAGCGCGTGGCGATTGCCCGCGCGATCGTCTCCGACCCCACCTTCCTGATCTGCGACGAACCGACCGGCGACCTCGACCGCCAGTCCGCCGAAGAGATCCTGGGCCTGCTGCAGCAGCTCAACCGCGAACACGGCAAGACCATCATCATGGTCACCCATGACCCGAAGGCCGCCGAGTACGCCACCCACACGGTGCACCTGGACAAGGGCGAGCTGGCCGACGCCCCGCTGGCCCACTGACGGAGGCCACAGCGATGAAATACTTCTCGTTGGTCTGGGCGCAGCTGTTCCGCAGCCGCACCCGCACCCTGTTGACCCTGCTGTCGGTGGTGGCCGCGTTCCTGCTGTTCGGCATGCTCGACTCGGTACGCGTGGCGTTCTCTTCCGGTGGCAGTGTGGAAGGTGCCAACCGGTTGGTGACAGCCTCGCGCCTGTCGATCACCCAGTCGCTGCCGATCCGCCTGGAAGCGCAGATCCGCCAGGTCAGTGGCGTGCGCGATGTCACCTACGGCATGTGGTTCGGCGGCATCTACCAGGACCCGAAGAACTTCTTCCCCAACTTCTCGGTGGCGCCCAACTACTTCGATGTCTACCGCGAACTGCAGATCGACCCGGCGCAGCTGCAGGACTGGCAGCAGACCCGCACCGGTGCGATCGTCGGCGAGACGCTGGCCAAGCAGTTCGGCTGGAAGGTCGGCGACACCATCCCGCTGCAGGCCACCATCTTCCCGCGTGGCGGCAGCAACGACTGGCCGCTGGAACTGAAGGGCATCTACCGCTCGAAGGATCGCGCGTTGGCAGCCAACGAAGAACGCCAGTTGATGATGAACTGGAAGTACTTCGACGAATCCAACGACTACATCAAGAACCAGGTGAGCTGGTACACGGTGACGCTGGACAACCCGGAGCAGTCTTCGCGGGTGGCACAGGCCATCGATGCGATCTCGGCCAACTCCGACCACGAAACCAAGACCCAGACCGAGTCGGCGTTCCAGCAGGCGTTCGTCAAGCAGTTCGCCGACATCGGCATGATCGTCACCTCGATCATGGGTGCGGTGTTCTTCACCCTGCTGCTGTTGACCGGCAACACCATGGCCCAGGCGGTGCGCGAGCGTATCCCGGAACTGGCCACGCTGAAGACGCTGGGCTTCAAGGACAGCACCGTGCTGACCCTGGTGATGGTCGAATCGGTGCTGCTGATCGGCCTCGGTGGACTGCTCGGCATGGGCCTGGCGGCGTTGATCCTGCCGGCCATCAGCCCGAAGAGCATGGGCATGCTGCCGCCGCACGTACCGACGCCGACCTGGCTGGTGGGCATCGTCCTGATCGTGGTGATCGGCATCGTGGTCGGGCTGCTGCCCGCACTGCGTGCCAAGCGCCTGAAGATCGTCGACGCGCTCGCCGGCCGCTGAAGAGGACACCGACATGAACAAGCTCAAGAAGTGGCTGGGAAACGCGGTGACCGTCCTGTTGCTGGCCGTCGGCCTGGCGGTGTGGATCGGCTTGCCGTGGATCGGCGTGCTGGCCATCGCGGTGCTGGTGGGATTGTGGCTGGCGCTCACCCGCAGTGGGCGGCTGGCGCTGGCCGCCACCCGCATCGGTATTGCCAGCCTGCCGCAGCGCTGGGGTGCGTCGTCGGTGATCGTGGTCGGCATCGCCGGCGTGGTCGGTGTGCTGGTGGCGATGCTGGCGATGGGTGAAGGCTTCCAGGCCACGCTCAACAACACCGGCGATGACACCACCGCGATCGTCCTGCGCGGCGGTTCGCAGGCCGAGACCAACTCGGTCATCACCCGCGAACAGGTGCCCACGCTGTCCACCCTGCCCGGCATCACCCGCGATGCGCAGGGGCGGCCGCTGCTGTCGCCGGAACTGTCGCAGGTGGTCAACCTGGTGTCCAAGGCCGATGGCACCGACGTCAACGCGCAGTTCCGCGGTGTCGGCCCGCAGGCGTGGGCCGTGCATGACAAGGTCAAGATCGTCGAGGGCCGCCGGTTCGCCGCCGGCCTGCGCGAGATCGTGGTCGGCCAGGGTGCCAAGAGCCAGTTCCGCGACATGGACGTTGGCAAAACGCTCACCCTGGGCAACCAGACCTGGACGGTCGTAGGTGTGTTCGCCACCGGAGATGCGCATGATTCGGAACTGTGGACCGACGCCGACACGTTGGCCACCACCTATCAGCGCAGTGCCTGGCAGTCGATCAGCGTGCGCACCGATGGCAAGGCCGGCTTCGAGCAGTTCAAGGCCGCGGTCGCCGCCGATCCGCGACTGAAGCTGGACGTGGAAACCACGCGTGTCTACTACAGCAAGCAGGGTGGCGGTCTGACCAAGCTGATCGACATCCTTGGCAAGGTGATCGGCACCATCATGGCGGTCGGCGCCGTGTTCGGCGCGCTCAACACGATGTATGCCGCCGTGGCCACGCGCGCGAGAGAGATCGCCACCATGCGTGCGATCGGCTTCCGCGGCCTGCCGGTGGTGACTGCGGTGATGCTGGAAACCATGCTGTTGGCGCTGCTGGGTGGCCTGCTGGGGTGTGCGGTGGCGTGGCTGCTGTTCAACGGCTACAGCGTGTCCACCATCGGCAGCAACTTCAGCGCGGTGGTGTTCAAGTTCCATGTATCGCCGGAACTGCTGTGGAGTGGACTGAAGTGGGCGCTGGGTATCGGCCTGGTGGGCGGATTGTTCCCGGCGCTGCGCGCGGCACGGCTGCCGATCACCACGGCGCTGCGCGAGACCTGAGCACCAGGCATTGATTGAATGAGCGTTGCGAAGGGGACGGAGCGAAGGCTCCGTCCCTTTTTTTGTTTGCGTGCCATCCACGCATGACGTGGATCTACTGCGGCCCATCCACGCATGGCGTGGACCTACTGCGGCCCATCCACGCATGGCGTGGATCTACTGTGGGCCTATCCACGCATGGCGTGGATCTACCGATGTGGCGCGTGCGGGATCCAGTAGATCCACGCCATGCGTGGATGGAGGCATCCGCACTCGCATCGCTACAGATTGCGTAAACACCGCCGCTATCGATGCCTCTGCCCATCGCAAACGCAGCGCGCGTGACGTTGCGCACAGCACACCTGTGGATTGTTGGTTGCGATTCATTTTCGCGGCGTTACAGCGCGCGCGGACAAACAGTTACCGATGAAAACACTCTAGAATCCGGCCCCCACGTTGGTTTGCAGCACCCCACGCGTCCATAGAACGGACGCATGTTTTTTCTGAAACACGAGATTTCACGGATGTCCCTGAAGACCACCCCGCTGCGCAACGCGATCGTCATCGCGCTGGCCGCCAGCTGCACCACGCCCGCTTTCGCACAGGAAGCCGGCGATACCCCCACCAACCTCGACCGCATCGAGATCACCGGCTCGCGCATCCGCCAGGCCAGTGTCGAGACCGCGCAGCCGGTGGTGGCACTCAACCGCGCCGACATCGAGAAGAAGGGCTACGTCAACGTTGCCGACATCCTGCAGGACGTCACTGCAGCCGGCGCACCGAGCCTGAGCCGTTCGTCCTCGCTGAGCTCCTCGCGCGATTTCGGCGGCATGTATGTCAGCCTGCGCAACCTCGGCCCGGAACGCAGCCTGGTGCTGATCGACGGCCGCCGCATGGGCGTCAGCGCCGGCGGTTACTCCGACCTGGCCTCGATTCCGTCGGCGATCGTCGAACGCGTGGAAGTGCTGACCGATGGCGCCTCGGCGCTGTACGGCTCGGACGCCATCGCCGGCGTGGTCAACATCATCACCCGCAAGAACTTCGACGGTGGCGAAGCCAGCGTCTATGTCGGCCAGTACGGTGAAGGCGACGGCCAGAAGCGCTCCTACAGCGCCACCTTCGGCAAGACCTTCGACCGCGGCTGGTTCAGCGTCGGCGCCGAGCGCACCAAGGAAGACGAGATCCTCGGCGATGCGCGCGAGTTCAGCCGCTATCCGGGCGGCCCGCGCCATGCCGACGACGTCGACGCGCTGAGCCCGACCACCCAGTGGGGCACCGTCACCGTCGGTGGCAAGCCGCTGACCGTCGGCCCGGGCGGCGACCCGAGCAGCGCTGGCAACTTCCACACGCCGAACCCGGCCGACGGCGCCAACGCCAAGACCAACATGAGCCTGCTGAGCGGCCTGGAGCGCACCTCGGTGTTCGCCAACGGCGGCTTCTCGATCACCGACAACCTGCGCATCGTCGCCGACGCGCTGTACAGCAAGCGCGAGTCGACCAAGCACCTGGCCGGCTACCCGTACTCGGTCTCGGCTGCGCAGTCGCGCAACGGCACCCGCGCTGCCCTGTCCAAGGACAGCACCTTCAACAAGTGGGGCCAGGACGTGCTGTTCTCGCACCGCACCGAAGAGCTGCCGCGCGGTACCGAGAACACGCTGGAAACCAAGCGTGCCAGCCTCGGCCTGGAAGGCAGCTTCGAAACCGGTTCGCGCTACTGGGACTGGAACGTCAGCTACATGTACAACCGCAATGAAGGCGAGCGCGTCGGCACCGGCAGCATGTACCAGCCGCACGTCAACCTGGCCGTCGGCCCGTCCTTCATGGACGGCGGCGTTGCCCGCTGCGGTACGCCGGGTGCGGTGATCGCCGGCTGCGTGCCGTGGAATCCGGCTGCACCGATGGGCTACACCGGCCCGGGCTCGCTGGGCAACCAGGACGTGCAGGACTACCTGTTCACCCGCTTCGTCGACAAGATGCGCAGCACCACCAAGGTCGCCAGCGCCAACATCTCCGGCTCGCTGTTCACCCTGCCGGCCGGCGACATCATGGGCGCGATGGGCTTCGAGCACCGCAGCGAAGAAGCCAGCTACACCCCGGACCTGATGGTGCAGAAGGGCCAGATCGCCGGTACCACCGGCCAGCCGACCCGTGGCGACTACTCGCTCAACGAGGTCTACCTGGAAATGCAGGTGCCGCTGCTGGCCGACATGCCCTTCGCCCGCGAGCTGTCGCTGGACCTGGCCGGTCGCTACACCGACTACAACACCTTCGGTTCGACCACCAACAGCAAGTTCGGCCTGAAGTGGAAGCCGATCGACAGCCTGCTGGTGCGCGCCACCTACGGCACCGGCTTCCGTGCACCCACCGTGGACGATCTCTACGGCGGCGCAGTGTCCAGCCGCGATTCGTTCACCGATCCGTGCGATACGAAGTTCGGCATCGCCGCCAGCAGCCCGACCGTGGCAGCACGCTGCCAGGCGCTGAACGTGCCGGCCAACTTCCGTCAGCAAACCGGTTCGGACGGCAACCTTGCCAACCGCCCCGGCCAGCAGGCCACCTCCGATTTCAACTCCGGTTCCAACCCGGAACTGAAGCCGGAAACCGCCAAGACCTGGACCGTCGGCCTGGTCTACAGCCCGGAATTCGTGCAGGGCCTGGACGTCAGCCTGGACTGGTGGAAGATCCGCATCGACAACGCCATCGTCGGCGAGTCGGCCACCGACATCCTCAACCAGTGCTACGTGCAGGGTGTGGATTCGGCATGCGGTCGCTTCACCCGTTCCACCGCTGCGGCCACCCGTGGCCAGGTCTCGGCACTGGATCGCTCGCTGGTCAACGCCGGCTACCGCGAAACCGCCGGCTATGACATCGGTGTGCGTTACCGCCTGCCGGAAACCGCATACGGCAAGTTCGCCATCAACTGGAACACCACCTACACCGACTACCTGGAGCAGCGCAACGACAGCGCCGCCACCACCCCGGTGGAGCAGCGTGTGGGCTGGGCCGGCGACTTCCGCGTGCGTTCGACCTTCAACCTGGATTGGCAGTACGGCAACCTGGGCATCGGCTGGACCGCCCGTTACTACTCGGGCATGAAGGAAGCCTGCTCGTACGATCTGGGCGGTGGCCCGGACTGCAACATGGCCGACTTCTCCTCGCCGTATACCGATGCACAGCCGAGCCGCAAGGTGGGTTCCAACACCTTCCACGACCTGCAGGTGCGTTACAGCCTGCCGTGGGATGGCACCGTGTCGCTGGGCCTGAACAACGTGTTCGACCACCAGGGTCCGATCATGTACAGCCAGCCGAACAGCAGCTTCACCTACTACGGTGGCTTCGACATCGGTCGTTTCATGTACATGAAGTACCAGCAGCGCTTCTAAGCCTGCAACCGCGTTCCCGCCCCGGCCAACTCTCTCCTGGCCGTGGATGGAAGCAGAACGGCGCCCCTCGGGGCGCCGTTCTTTTTTCCGCCGTCATGTGCGCCGCCGCGCGGTGCTACCGTCTGGCGGCGCGCATCGCACGCACGTTGTCTGCGACGAACAGGATCAACCCGGCCCAGATCGCCGCAAAACCAATCGCCTTGCCGCTGTCGAAGGCCTCGTGGAAGAAGAACACGCCCAGCAGCAGCTGCAGGCTCGGTGCGATGTATTGCAGGATGCCGACCAGCGACAGCGGAATACGCTTCACCCCGTAGGCGAAACCGATCAGCGGCACCGCCGTGACCACGCCACCGAAGATCAACAGCAGATCGTTGCCCCAGCCCCAGCCACCGAAGAAGCCGCCGCCATGGCCGTTCTCGGCCCACAGCGCAAAACCCAGCGCCGGCAGGAACAGGTACAGGCTTTCCACGCCCAGCCCGGCCACCGGATCGACCGACACCAGCTTGCGCAGCAGGCCGTACAGGCCGAACGAGCACGCCAGGCCCAGCGCGATCCACGGCGGCGTGCCCGCATCGATGGTCAGCCAGGCCACGCCCACCGCGGCGATGGCTACCGCCAGCCACTGCACGCGGCGCAGGCGCTCCTTCAGCACCAGCACGCCCAGCAGAACGTTCACCAGCGGGTTGATGAAGTAGCCCAGGCTGGTTTCGATCACATGTCCTGCGTTGATCGCCCAGATGTACAGGCCCCAGTTGAAGGCGATGGTCAGGCTCGATACCGCCAGGATCGGCAGCGCGCGCGGTTGCGCGGCGATCTTCTTCCACCAGCCCAGCCGTGATGCGATCAGCAGCCAGGCCACCACCAGCACGGTGCTCCAGATGATGCGGTGGGCGATGATCTGGAACGAAGGCACTTCGTTGAGCAGATGCCAGTACACCGGCACCAGCCCCCACAGCACGAAGGTGGAGGCAGTGATCAACAGGCCCCGTCGCTGTTCTTTCTCGTCCATGCTCATCGCTTGCGTGTCCTTGCCATCGTCAGTACCACCACACCCAGAAGTATCACCGCCATGGCCAGGAAGTCGCGCCAACCAAAGCGTTCACCATTCAATGCAGCCCCCAACAGGACAGCAATCACCGGATTGACGTAGGCATAGCTGCCGGCCAGCGCCGGGCGCACGTTCTGCAGCAGCCAGACGTAAGCGGTGAACGCCACGATCGAACCGAACACGCACAGATAGGCCATCGCCAGCAGGCCGCCGCTGTCGGGCAGGGTGGTGGGGCGCTCGCCGACGACCAGGCCGATCAGCACCAGCAGCACACCCCCGCAGATCATCTGCCCGGCGGCGGTCATGAACGGTCCCGGCAGGTCTTGCCCGCGTGCCCACACCGAGCCGAACGCCCAGCCCACCGGTGCGATCAGCAGCAGCACCAGCCCGGTCGGCGAGGCAGTCAGGCTGCTGCCGGCGTTGAGCCAGACCACGCCGACGAAGCCGACGGCGATGCCCAGCCACTCACCCTTGCTGGCGTGCTGGCCGCGCAGGGCCGAGAACAACGCCATCCACAGCGGCACCGAGGCCACCGCCGTGGCGGCCAGGCCGGATGACACCTCGCGCTCGGCCAGCACCACCATGCCGTTGCCCAGCACCAGCATGGTCACGCCCATGATGGCCAGGTTACGCCACTGCCGCAGGGTCGGTTTCGGCATCTTCCAGAACAGGCGCAACGCCAGGTACATCACGCCGCCGGCAATGATGAACCGGCTGCCGGAGACCATCGTCAGCGGCAGCGCGCCACCATGCAGGGCCTTGGCGATACCCAGGTAGGTCGAGCCCCAGACCACGTAGACCAGCAGCAGCGCCAACGCAACAAGGCCACCCCGGGGGGCAGCCGCAGACGGAACGGGGGGAGCCGACATGACACACCAGGGAGCCGGGGGAAACCGATTTTAGGACGTTTTGGTTATGGTCCGGCAGCCCATGTGGTGGCACGCTGTCATCCATCCATGTCCCGCCCGCCCTTCCGGCACCCGGCGTTGACGTGGGATGCAGTACCCAGGAGGCTGGCCGGCAGCGCACTGCGCGCCCCTGGCACCGATCTTTCCCGCATGGACGCACCGCATCGAGGATCCTCACCCAGATGAGCACCACGTCCCATCCCGCCGTACCCGCCACCGACGGCGCCGCACTGCGGCGTTCCATCTCCAACACCCTCAAAGGCTCCGCCGGCAACCTGGTGGAGTGGTACGACGTCTACGTGTACTCGGTGTTCGCCGTGTACTTCGAATCGCAGTTCTTCTCGCCTGAAGACAAGAACTCCACCATGTACGTGTGGGCGATCTTCGCCGCGACCTTCCTGATGCGCCCGATCGGCGCATGGTTCTTCGGCCGGTTCGCCGACCGTCATGGCCGTCGCCTGGCGTTGACCGTGTCGGTCACGCTGATGGCCTTCTGCTCGTTCATCATCGCCATCACCCCCACCGCTGCCAGCATCGGCATCTGGGCGGCGATCATCCTGCTGTTCGCGCGTCTGCTGCAGGGCTTCGCCACCGGTGGCGAGTACGGTGCCAGCGCCACGTACATGTCCGAGGCCGCCATTCCCGGCCGCCGCGGCTTCCTGTCCTCGTTCCACTACGTCACCCTGGTGGGCGGCCACGTGCTGGCCCAGCTGACCCTGTTCGTGATGCTGACGTTCTGGGCCAAGCCGGAAATCTCCGAGTGGGGCTGGCGCATCGCCTTCGGCATCGGTGGCATCGCCGCCGTGGTGGTGTTCTGGCTGCGCCGTGGCATGGACGAGTCGCTGTCGGAATCCTCCATCGAAGCCGCGCGCGAGGGCAAGGACAAGAAGTCCGGCTCGATGTACGAACTGTTCGTGCACCAGTGGCGTCCGCTGCTGCTGTGCTTCCTGATCACCGCCGGTGGCACCATCGCCTTCTACACCTACTCGGTGAACGGCCCGAAGATGATCCAGAGCGCCTTCGCCGGCAACGACCCGATGACCGGCACCCTGATCAACCTGGGTGTGCTGGCCTTCCTGATGGTGTTGCAGCCGGTCGGCGGCTGGCTGTCGGACATCATCGGCCGCAAGAGCCTGCTGGTGTTCTTCGGTGTGGGCGGCGTGCTGTACAGCTGGTACCTGATCACCCAGCTGCCGCACCAGCACGATGCCACCCTCGCCTTCCTTACCCTGGCACTGGGCTTTGTCATCCTCACCGGCTACACCTCCATCAACGCCGTGGTGAAGGCAGAGCTGTTCCCCACCCACATTCGTGCACTGGGTGTGGGCTTCGGCTATGCATTGGCCAACTCGCTGTTCGGCGGCACCGCGCCGCTGCTGTACCAGGGCGCATTGAAGACCGGCCACGTGGACTGGTTCGCCATCTACGTCACCGCAACGATCGCGGTATCGTTGGTGGTCTATGTGTTCTTCCTCACCAACAAGGGCCCCAACTGGCTCGACGGCACGCGCAAGTAAGCGCGCCGTAGTGATCGCGGCCACCGGTGCAATGCCGGTGGCCGTTTTGTTTTCCGCGTGGACGCTGCTGCGGCAGAGCGGCTGAAGACGTGATGGTGCCGGCCGCTGGCCGGCATCTGCGCGTCACTTCGGAAGGTTCATGAGGTTGCCGGCCAGCGGCCGGCACTACCGTGCGTTCAGAGGTTGTCGGCCGGTGGCCGGCATTGCCCTTTACCGGCGGGCGGCTTCGCTCTTCTCGCGAGTGCCGTGGAATTCCGATTCCTTCTCCCACTGCGGCCAGCGACGGCTGTTGGCGAGCTCGGCGCCGAGATCGTAGACCAGCAGGGTGTCGGCCGCGTGGCCCGCCGGATCCCAGCTCGGCGTCCATGCATCGCAGGCCTGGTGGTAGCAGTCGGCGAAGTACTTCTCGCGCAGCGCGCGACCGGCCTCGACGCCGCCCTCAAGCTTGTCCAGGCCCGGGCCGATGGTGATCGCCGGCACGCCCAGGCGGGCGAAGGCGAAGTGGTCGGCACGGTAGAAGAAGCCGGCTTCCAGGTTCGGATCCGGGCTGTAGCTGCGGCCACGGGCCTTGGCCACGCGTTCCAGGTCGCCTTCCAGCGACACCCGCCCCTTGCCCCACGAGGCGATGTCACGGGTGGCACCATCCGGGCTGAACATCTCGATGTTCAGCACCGCAGCAGTCTTGTCCAGCGGCGCCAGCGGGTGCGCGGCGTAGTAGCTGGCGCCCAGCAGGCCCTTCTCTTCGGCGGTCAGGGCGACGAAGTACAGGGTGCGCTGCGGCTGCGGGCCGGCGGCGAACACCCGGCCCAGTTCGAGCACGGTGGCCACGCCGGTGGCGTTGTCGATCGCACCACGGCGGATGCGGTCGCCCTTGGCGTCGGCCTGGCCGATGCCGAAGGCATCCCAGTGCGCCGAGAAGATCACCGCCTCATCGGCGTGCTCGCCGCCGGGCAGCTTGGCCACCACGTTGCGGGTCACCACCTGCTCGCGCTTGAGCGCGAAATCGACGCTCAGCTTGGCGTTGTCCAGCGCAACCGGGCGGAAGTCCGCACTCATCGCCTTGCGCTTCTCTGCATCGAAATCCAGGCCGGCGTCGGCGAAGATCTGTTCGGCCAGCTCACGCTGCATCCAGCCACGCAGCGGCGTGTGCTGGGCCATCGCCTCGGCCTGGCCGCGCTCGATGTCGAACAGCGGCGAGGTGCCCGAACTCTTCACCGTGGCCCAGCCATAGGCGGCCGGTGCGGTCTCGTGCACGATCAGCACGCCTTCGGCACCCCGGCGCGCGGCTTCCTCGAACTTGTAGGTCCAGCGGCCGTAGTAGGTCACCGCCTTGCCATCAAACGCACCTGGCGCGTCGGCTTCAAAATCGGCATCGTTGATCAACATCACGGCGATCTTGCCGTGCAGGTCTACGTCCTTGTAGTCATTCCAGTGGCGCTCGGGCGCGTCGATGCCGTAGCCGACGAACACCAACGGCGCCTCCTTGATCTGCACGCGCTTGCGCGGCTGCAGGCTCTGCAGGGTCACGTCCACGCCATTGGCCAGCGCGCGCTTGCCGCCCTTCAGGGCAAGACTGGCCTTGGCCTGGCCGTCCAGCTGCGCGCGCACCAGCGGCACCGGCTGTACCCAGCTGCCGTCCACGCCACCCGGCTGCAGGCCGTAGCTGCGGAACTGCTCGATCAGGTACTGCACGGTGCGTTCTTCGCCTTCGGTGGCCGGTGCACGGCCTTCGAATTCGTCCGATGCCAGCACGCGCACATGACGCGACAGCGCCTGCGGATCGATGCCGCCGCCGGGAAGGTCATTGGCCGCATGGGCCAGGCCACCGACGAACAGGCAGGACGACAGCAGCAACACGCGCATCGGGTTCACGGCAGTACCACGGCTAGCTTGGAAGTCACCAGAGTGTAACGTGGTCGTGACATCGCGGCGCAGCCTGGGCCCGCGTCATCCACGCATGGCGTGGATCTACCCTCTTGCCGCCGCCAAGCACTGCGCGGGTCAGCGCGACGCGCGGTCCAGCCAGCAGGCCAGGCCCTGCGCGTTGAGTTCGATATCCATCGCGAGCACCTCGGTCACTGCGGCCAGGTCCAGTGCGCAGCCATGCTGCTGTGCACGCTCCAGGTACAGCGCCTGCAGCGCGGCCAGCAGGCACCGATGGCGGTCGGGACGGCCGTCGCACTGGCGGCCGATTGCTGCCATCGCATCGATCTGTTCGAACAGATCCTCGGCCAGCTTTTCGACCTGTTCGACACGACCGTAGTGGGTCAGGTACATCGCCTGCGGTGCGTAGCCGAGCATGCGTTGGATCGACGCCTTCATCGCGTCCGGATCGAACTGCACCGGCGATGAGGTGGGGAAGATGAAAGCGCCCTGCGCGCTGTCCAGTTCGCGGTAGGAGATACCGAAGGTATCTCCGGTGAACCAGCTGCGGCTGCGCGCATCCCACACGCAGTAGTGGTGCAGCGCATGGCCTGGCGTATGCAGCAGCACCAGTTCGCGGCCCGCCAGATCGATGCGTTGACCGTCGTCAGCCACCACCACACGCTGCTCGGGAATCGCTTCGATGCGACCATAGCTGCGCGCGATTTCCTCGGCGCCATAGACGGCGGTGGCACCGGCGATCAGCCGGGTCGGATCGATCATGTGCGGCGCGCCGCGCGGATGCAGCACCGCACGCGCATTCGGCAGCTGCTGCATCAGCAGGCCAGCGCCGCCGGCATGATCCAGGTGCACGTGGGTCAGCAGCAGCCAGTCCACCGCCTCCACGCCCAGCCCGTTGTCGGTCAAGGCCTGCAGCATCGCCGGCACTGACAGGCCGGTGCCGCAGTCAACGAATGCGGCACGACCGTTTTCGATGATCAGGTAGGCGGCATCGAAATCAGGCCGTTGGAAACCGGTATCGATGGTGTGGATGCTGGGATCGGCGGTCATCGACGCGCACCTGGCAGGATCGGGAACAGAGGCCCATGGTAGGCGCGCCGGCATGGCGTGATCGATGCGGCTTTGGTCGGAGGGGGCAATTCCGTAGAGCCGAGCCCACGCTCGGCTGCCTTTCTGCCAGACATCAGCCGAGCATGGACTGGGCTCTACAGAGGGCACACGCGGGGCGCTACATCAGAGGCGCAACCAGCGCGGCCGCAGCAACAGGGCCATCACCAGCACCGCCAGGAACGCGCCATAGGCATACAGCACCGCCAGCACCTGCGGCCAGATCGGTCCGGCGCCCGGCTGTACCAGACCGATGTGGTGGCCCCACAGCATCGCCACGATGCTCAAGGCGAGCGCCAGCGCCAGGGTGGCGCCATCGAACAGGCGTCGCCGCGCGGTACGCGGCTGGCGCGGGAACAGCCAGTACAGGCTGCCCAGCAGGATGAACCAGGGCAGGAACAGCAGCAGCGACAACCAGGCCATTGCAGACTCCATGTCATCGCGCCTGAGGCGCGCGGACATCATGGCATGGGCGCAATGCACTGTAGAGCCGAGCCGATGCTCGGCTGCTTTTCCGCCAAGCCGAGCGTGGGCTCGGCTCTACAAAGGTGGTGCAGGTCAGGCCGCTTCGCGCAGCACGGCCAGCGCCGCCAGCACCGCATCGACCTCGGCTTCCAGCTTGAACAGATCGCTCTGCAGCTGGTCGCCCTGCTCGGCCTGCTTCAGCACGGCGATCAGCTGGCCGGCATCGCGCGGCGAGTCGAAGCCCTCGCTCTGGATCAGCAGCGTGCCGTCACCTGCAGTCAGCTTGAAGTAGAAACGGCCATCCTTCTCGCGGTACTGCTTGAACAGCGGCGGCGCGGCGCGGGCTTCACCGGCATCTTCGCTGGCGATGTCACCGGCATCGGACAGATCGCGCAGGCCGACCGCATGGCGCAGCTCTTCCAGCAGCGGTGCCGCCAGCTGCTCACGCAACTGCTGGCCACGGCGCTTGAGCAGTGCCTCGATCTTTTCCGGCTCGGCCATCAACGCGTTGTAGCGCTCGCGCAGCGGCGACAGTTCGCCGTCGATGCGCTCGAACAGCTGCTGCTTGGCATCGCCCCAGCTGATGCCGTCGGCGAAGGCCTTGGCGAATGCGGCGGTCTGCTCCGGGGTGGCGAACGCCTGGTACATCTGGAACAGCGCCGAACCTTCGGTGTCCTTCGGCTCGCCCGGTGCACGCGAGTCGGTCAGGATCGAGAACACCAGTTTCTTCAGCTCTTCGCGCGGCACGAACAGCGGAATGGTGTTGTGGTAACTCTTGCTCATCTTGCGGCCATCCAGGCCCGCCAGGGTTGCCACCTGCTCGTCGATCACCACGTCCGGCAGCGGGAAATACTCCTTGCCGTACACGTGGTTGAAGCGCTGGGCGAAGTCGCGCGCCATCTCGATGTGCTGGATCTGGTCACGGCCCACCGGTACCTGGTTGGCCTTGAAGATCAGGATGTCGGCCGCCATCAGCACCGGGTACATGAACAGGCCGGCGCTGACACCTGCGTCCTCGTCCTGGCCTTCCTCACGGTTCTTGTCCACCGCCGCCTTGTAGGCATGGGCGCGGTTGAGGATGCCCTTGCTGGCGATGGCGGTCAGGAACCACATCAGCTCGGTGGTCTCGCGGATGTCGCTCTGGCGGTAGAACCACACGTGTTCCGGGTCCAGGCCACAGGCCAGCCAGCTGGCGGCGATCTCCAGGGTCGCGCGCTGGGTGCGCTGCGGGTCCTGTGACTTGATCAGGCTGTGCAGATCGGCCAGGAAGAAGAAGCTCTCGATGTCCGCCGCGCGGCTGGCCGCGATGGCCGGACGGATGGCGCCAACGTAGTTGCCCAGGTGGGGCGTGCCGGAGGGGGTGATGCCGGTAAGGACTCGGGTCGTCATGACTGCGTACGGAAACCTTCTATGAACGGAGCCAGTTTACCGTGCGCACGGTCAACCCCGTCAGGGCCCCCGGCACGTTCATTCACCCAACCCCGCTGGAGACGCCCGATGAAACGCCTGCTGCCCCTGCTGCTGATCCTGCCCCTGGCCGGCTTCCGCCCGGCCCCGCTGCCCCCGCCGATGCCGCAGGACGGCCCGGTGCGCGTGGCCCTGGTCGACCGCGACCGCGGCACCGAGTTGCGCAGCTACCCGGCCGACGGCCAGCACTGGGTGGCCGGCGAGCGCGGCCATCGCTATGCGGTGCGCCTGTACAACGACAGCCCGCGCCGGGTGCTGGTGGTGCTGTCGGTGGACGGGGTCAACGCCATCTCCGGCGAAGATGCCGATCCCTCGCAGACCGGCTACGTGCTCAATCCCGGACAGCGCGCGGACATCACCGGCTGGCGCAAGACCCAGGATGAAGTGGCCCAGTTCGTCTTCAGCAGCCCCAGCGGCAGCTACGCCAGCCGCACCGGCCGCCCCGACAACGTCGGCGTGGTTGGCGTAGCGGTGTTCGAAGAGGCGCGCCGCTGGTACCCGCGTCCGCAGCCGATCCTGCGTGATCGCGCCGGGCCGGCACCAGAGGCAGCCGAAGCCTCGGCGGCCGCCGATGCCAGCGCCAGCCGCATCGAAGGCTACTCGGCCAAGTCGCAGGCACCTGCGCTGGGCACCGGCCATGGTGCACGTGAGAGTTCCTCGGTGCGCGATACCGATTTCGAACGCGCCACCCACAGCCCGGCACAGGTGCTGCAGCTGCGCTACGACAGCGCCCGCAACCTGCGCGCACGCGGCATCCTGCTCGATTCGCCGTCGCGCCTGGACCGCCAGCCGCAGGCGTTCCCCAACCGCTACGTGCCCGACCCGCCGGCACGTTGATCGCCACACAGCGCAACGCCCGCACCTTCCGGCGCGGGCGTTGTCTGTGGGGGCAGAACGTGGGCGTGCGTGGCCCGGTTACTTGTAGTCCGGGTAGTCCTTGCTCACGCTGTCCTGGAAGTCGCGGACTTCTTTTTCAGCGCGGTCCTTGGCCCAGCCATAGCGCTCCTGCAAGCGGCCGGCCAGATACTCGGCATTGCCCTCGGCCACATCGAAATCGTCATTGGTCAGATCGCCCCACTTCGCCTGGGCCTTGCCCTTGAGCTGGGACCACTTGCCGGAAATGATGTCTTTGTTCATTGCTGAGGCTTCCTTGGAATGCAACGGCGTTGTTACCGTGCATGCAGCTTCCCGCAATGGCTGTTGAAGCACGGTCAACCGACCATGAAAACGCTGCTCACCTGCTTGAATGGTTCACTACGCATCGACACGCTGCGCCCACTTCCAGCAATCGCGCATGAAAAAAGGCCGGGAAGATCCCGGCCTTTTCCGTACTGCGCACCACCTCAGGCTCAGTTGCCCTTGGCAGCATCCTCAACCTTCTCACCAGCCTTCTGCACGTCCTTGCCGGCACCGGCAACGGTGTTGCAACCGGCCAGCAGGGCCACCGAGAACATCGACAACAGCATCAGGGCAACTACGCGCTTCATGGGCTTCTCCTTGGGTTTGCCGCTACACCGCTCAATCACGGGGTTCGGTTGTATTGATCGGGGCGGCAGGCTGGTTGAAGCCAACACTGCCGCGTGAGGTGCAATCTGGCGGCAGGGGCGTGGAGCGCGTGTGAACGGTTCGTCCAACCGTTCAGGCTGGACCCTCTCAGTCGCGCATCAGGGTCGACTTTCCGAACAGGCTTTCCACCAGATCCACGGCCAGTTCGGCGGTGCTGTTGTGGTTGTCCAGCAGCGGATTGAGTTCGACGATATCCAGCGACCCCATGCGCCCGCTGTCGGCGATCATCTCCATCACCAGCTGCGCTTCGCGGTAGTTCACCCCGCCCGGCACGGTGGTACCCACGCCCGGGGCGATGCTCGGGTCGAGGAAATCGACATCGAAGCTGACGTGCAGGTGGGTGTTCTCATCGATGCCGGCCAGCGCCGCTTCCACGGTGCGCTTCATGCCGTTCTCGTCGATGTAGCGCATGTCGTAGACATCGACCTTGTGGGTCTTGATCAGGCGCTTCTCTTCCGGGTCCACCGAACGGATGCCGATCTGGTGCATCTGCGAAGGCTTGATGGCCGGCGAGGTGCCACCCAGCTTGGTCAGCGCATCCGGGCCAAGGCCGCACAGGCAGGCCACCGGCATGCCGTGGATGTTGCCCGACGGGGTCACATCGCTGGTGTTGAAATCCGAGTGCGCATCCAGCCACAGCACGCGCAGGTCCTTGCCCTGCTCACGGCACCAGCGTGCAACAGCGGTGATCGAACCGATGCCCAGGCAGTGGTCGCCACCGAGCATGATCGGCATGCGCCCGGCCTGCAGCTCTGCATAGCTGGCTTCCATCAGCGCGTGGTTCCACGCCACCACTTCGTCCAGGTGGCGGTAGCCCTGCACCGGCGCGGTCCACGGGTTGCGTGGGCCGTCCAGGTTGCCGAGGTCGCGCACGTCCACGCCACGCGCTTCCAGCGCTTCAGGCAGGCCAGCCACGCGCAGGGCTTCCGGCCCCAGCCGGGCGCCGCGATGGCCCGCCCCGATGTCGGTGGGGACGCCGATCAGGGTAACGGCGGGATGATGGGCCATGGGTGCCTCCTGCGAACGAAAAAGAAGCACAGTCTAGCCAGACGCATGTGACACCACTCGCGGCGGTGCAGCAGGACCACCCACGGGTAGTGCCGACCGCTGGCCGGCAACCATTCTGCCCTGAGGGTTCGCGGAGTTTGCCGGCCAGCGGCCGGCACTACCCCATCGTGATCAACGATGCCGTATCGGCGTCACGCTCTGTATCCGGCCGTTGTTGCTCATCATGCACAGGAAACGGCCATCGGGATAATCGATGATCAGTTCCTGGTAATCGGTTCCGACCGGTACTTGGGTCACCAGCGTGCCCTGCGCTCCTTTGCTTGCGTTGCACGAACCGAGCGCGGTATCGCCCGCTGGCGCGTTGGCTGCGGCCTTGGACATGTTGCGGAACGTCGCACGGCAGCCACCGTTGACCCACACCGAATGCCGCGACAGGCCCCAGTTGCTGCCCTGCTCGCAGCGGGTACGGCTGAGCTGGCGCACGATCTCCACAGCGCCTCGTGTGTCCATGTCGCAGGACACCTGGCGCTGGTCGGTGGATTCGCAGGTCACTTCCCGTGGCAGCGCCGCATCGTCATCGCGATTCTGATGCCGGTGGTGCCTGCCGCCTTCTGCGGCCGCAGGGGAACCGACGCTGCTGACCTGGCAGATGCCGTTGGCACCGCCGCGCCCGGTGTAGCTGACCTGCGGCGCACCGTCATCGCCGGTGCTGATCGAAAGCGTGGTGCCGCTGTTGGCATCGCGCGCCTCGACGTAGCGATCGTTGAAGCGCTTGAGCGTGGCCTCGCGGCCCTGCACATAGACCGGCCCGCCTTCATCGGCGTGCACGTCGATGCCACCCGGGCAACTGGCGTTGAAGAACGGCACGGCGGCCATCGCCGGTGCTGCGAAGGCGCTGGCGAGCAGCGCGACGGTCAACGACAGGCGGTGGCGGCGCATGGTCGGCTTCCTGGCAAGAGGTGTGCGGTGGCCACCAGTATGGGGGCTGCCGGAGTCGCTCTGTCGTGAGGAACATCAAGCCACCGATCACCGGCTGCAGACCACCGCAAGCGGGCCAGCGCTATCATCGGTGGTATCACACGGACGTCCGGTACACACACATGACCGCCCCGCCCTTCGACCACGCGCAGCAGCAGCTGCTTGCGCTGCAGCAACGCATCCATGCGTTCAATCTGGACTGCGCGGCCGAGCATGAACTGGACATCCAGGACCCGGCCGGCCCGCTGTGGGCAGCGTTGCAGGAACGGGTAACCGTGGCGCCGTTGTACGGCGGCCTGCACGTGGAGTTCTTCGGCAACCCATGGGATGAGCCATTCGCGTGGACGTTGGCCTGCCTGTCCGACCAGCGCGTGGCCGATGCGATCATGTCGCTGTCGTTCACCGGCCCGGACGAAGGGGCCAATGGCACGCGTGAGTGGGAGTTCACCGCGCTGCTGGACAGCGATGTGCGTTTCCCACGCCTTCGCTCGTTGTCGATCTCCCCCACCGAACCGGCCGACCACAACATGTCGCTGGTGCAGCGCGCGGGCACCATCATGGAAGAAGACGGCGAGATCGCCCGCTTCGTTTGCAGGGCGCCGCACCTCAGCGAACTGGTGGTGCCGAATGCACCGGACGCCGCGTTCTTCGATGTGCCGCTGCCACACCTGCACAGCCTGCGCATTGGCGGTGGCTCGGACACCCAGCGCTTCATCGACAACCTCGCCGCATCACGCAACCTGCCTGGGTTGGGCCTGCTGGATTTCAGCGAATCGACGGAACTGCAGTTCTCCTGGGCAGACGCGCGCGAGCCTGATGCGGTCACGCCTTTCGCGGCCTATGAGCGCTTGTTCGCCAGCGGCGCCTTCGATGCGCTGCACACCTTCCGGCTGCGCAACAGCGCGTTGGATGTGGTGCAGCTGCAGATGCTGCAGGCCATGCGTCCACGGCTGTCGTTCATGGTCATCCAGGCAGCAACGGGCGGCTATGTCAGCCATTTCGCCAAGGATGTGTTCCCGTGGCGGCACTTGGTGCCGGGTGATCCAGACCGGCGTTGATCGGACACGAACAGTGCCAATTCACGCCACCTTCTTCACCTTCTTCGAAGTGGCCTTGCCTGACTTGGCTTTGGGCTTCACCTTGACTGGCTTGCCGTTGCTGTCGACCGGCACCAAGCTCAGACGGAACCCAAGCGATCTGGCCAGCTTGCTGAGGTTGCCCACGGTTGGGTTTCCTTCTCCACGCAGCATCTTGTAGAGCGTTTCGCGAGCGATCCCCGTAGTGCGTGCAAGATCTGAGATGTTTCGTGCTCTCGCCACGATACCCAGTACGGATGCGATGAAGGCCGAGTCATCGGGAGCCTCTTCCAGCGCGGCTTCGATGAAAAAAGCGATGTCTTCTTCGTCGCGCAGGTGTTCAGCAGCGTCCCAATCGTGCAGCTGTACTTTGTTGTTCATGACGATCTGCCTCATCTTCTGTCGCGTATACGCTGCGGCCACTTGGTCAAAGCAGGCGGGCGAGCTTGCGGGCCTGCTCGATGTCGCGGGGCTGGCCCTGGAAGCATGGCCGGGCGCATACGACGAGGCGTCGCAGATTCTGCGAACGGCACGGCGACCTGCCTGCACTGTTCGGCTTACGGTGCCGGGCGCCGCGCCGCTCAGGCGCCTCTGTATTTGCGCAGCTGAGTGCGGGCAGCTCTTTGAAGCACCCGTTTCCACCTACGCTGCCGGCCGATGCTCGTAGAACGGGTGTCGGTTGAAATTGGTTCGGCGGGGCCTTGGGCACCCTCCGAACCAAACTACGGATGATTGCCGGTGTTTACCCAGCGCTCCTACTTGATCTTCTGCTTTACACAACGGCCATTTGAGCAGGAGATGGCATTCGTGAAACCACCATTGCCTTCGGTCACGACGACCGCACCAAGTAGCTCAAAGTAGCTCGCAAGCCGATCCAAATTATCGACACCATTAGTCGACCAATTACCATTCAATTGCTGAAGGTTCTCGGGCACCAGCTGACCAGTTGCAGTACGAGCGGTGTCTTCCTGAGCATCAGCCGTGGTCTTTTGCACAGACAGATGGAAGTCGAGGTAGCTTCCGTCTTCCATAACCAAACGGAAGTTGACGTAGGTCCCCTCCTTCAGCCCAAGCGCGTTGGTGGCCATCTGAGCGACATCAACGATAGCGCTCAACAAGCTGTCTCCGATGATGGAACCTACTACATCTGTGTCGCCCAGCTTAGACTCCAGCTGCGCCTTCAGATTAGCGTCCAACATGACATCGGTAACCGATTTGCCAATAGCGGCGGGGACGTTCAGCTTACCTACGGGAACGGTGTACAGCGGCCTCAGGCTACTGCCTCCCTTCACGTAAACCGCCTGCCCTTTCAGGACCTCTGCCTGCACATACGGCTCAACCGGCAACTGTGTCGCCTTTCCAGAGCTTGCGGTAGTCACCGCACGCACAGCCCTCGGTGTACCGCCACCACCACCGCCGATCGAACGGTATATGGACCATTTCTGCACCGTGCCCGCGCCGAGATTGTAAACCCAGAACGTTCCACCAGCATTGGTCACTGCCTCTTCCAAGACTGCTCTTTGACGAAAGTCGGCGTCGGTAACGCAACCAGGGCAATGGACCGGTTTGGCAGCGAACGCGGGGGAGGCACCAAGAGCTGCAGCTGCAGCCAGAATCATCCTGACAAATTTCACAACAATTCCCTTCATTTGAGTCGTTGCAAAAGTACAGCCAGAACGAGGATAGCACCGGGTGAGCGAGAGAGAGCGACCACGGATCAGCCAGGGAACAATGCACCTCATCACATCTCATCCTGGCTAGCTGCGGAAGCAGCGCGTGAAAGGCAGCCGAGATCCTTGATGCGGAGAGCGCATGGCCGCAATCCGGAAGGCTGTACTGATCCAAACCAGGCGCAAAACGACGTGCAGCGACGCGGCTGCGCTGTACCTGACACGGCGCCTTACAATCTCAATCTCACTGCATCGGACGTAGTCAATGAAGCTCCGCAAGCTTGACCTGAGCACGACCCGTTTCGCCGTGGAACCGGCCGGTTCGGCGCCCCTCCGTCACACCGCACACCATGTGGCCGAGGTGTTCATGGCGTTCCTGCCCGGCATTGAGTTGAATCGCAGCAGCAAGATTGCGATCGGCTTCGGGCCTCGTGGCGACGATGAGATTCTCGACGGTACGCTGGGAGCGACCTCGCGCTACATCGAGGATTTTGACTTCGCACGATTCGATGCCTTGGACGCGCACTGCAAGGACGAGGCGCTGCTGGAAGCGCTCACTGACGTACTACTGAGCTTACCCGGCGCTGATACAGTCAGAGAGCATATTGAAGCGGCGCGCGTGCAGACCCTGGAGAGCGGATTCACCAGCCGAGCGCTGGTCAAGAAGCTGAGCCAGCGCTCCGCCGCGCACGCGGTACGCGTGTATCGCGTGCTGGGCCGGGCATGCGGCGAAACCTGGTACTGCGAGATCATCGACCGCAGCAACGGAAGCCGCGTCGAGGTGCCGATGGGCGACACGCCCGGCTATTTGGACCGACGTGAGCTCTTCGCCAGTTCACGACTGGACGGTGAGGCGTTCACGGTGTTTTCCCGCTTTAAACGGGAATCGTTCCGGCATCCATTGGGCTAGGCGCCGGCGGCTCAGGTGACGTTCCTGCCGGTCGCCTTGCCGGCGGAGTGGTGCCGCTTATCCGAATCGAACGGATGACCTACTGTTTACAAGATAGTTGGACTAAGCCATGGAATCAGTGGCTTAGGCCGTCTTATTTTCCCGGTCCAGTGCCGTGGAACGCCTGCCGTTGCTGGAGTCCAAGCTCTATTTTCCCGGTGCCGGATCCGGCTGCAGGCGTGGTCACCGCGATCGATCGACAGCGAGCTGCAGCTGCTGCCTGCATCGCCCTATCCCATCCAGCCGAAAGGCGGCTCGATGCTGGCCTTGGCCAACCTATTCGCCTGCACTGCATCGCGGTACCGGCGGATCTGGTCGACGTCGTCGCGTAGCCGGGCCTCGTGCCTGGTCACCCACATCTCGGCGCCGGCACGCCCCTGCTCGTAGCTGCTGCATGGCCGGGAAGGTCCGCCTGGTCCATTCCGATGCCGGTCGAGGGAGGCCACCCACCTGCCGTTGTCCACGCGCTGGAACATGGCCACCACCCACACCCCGTCGCACACGATCACGGTCGGCAGATCCTCGGGGAGGCTGGCCGAGCGAGTGCTCCAGTGGAAGCCAGAGGGCAAGGTCATGCACGACAGGGTACGCCCGTCGGTCGCACGGCCTGCGACAGATCCAGCGACGACTAGGTGCCGGCGGTCCGTGAGCGGCGAGGGCGTGGAGATAGCGGCGAGAGGGTGAGTTGGCCACTCCCCTCGCCTTTTTATGCAATTTAGGTTGTGCCCATCGGAAACAGGCAATTTCTGCAATCGGTCGGAAGTTATGGATAAACCTCCTTTCAAAACAATATGTTATAGACAAATTTCAATAGCAATAATTGAGCAATGTTTAGGTAACTGGATTGCTTTTTTGGGGCGCAATTTCAGGCTAGAAAAATATCCTTATGAATCAATGACATTACAATTCTCGCCTAGAAAAATTGCTCTAGATTGCCCCAGTTTGCAATCGACTATTCGCCAATAGATTCAGTCACTTAGCCAGACAGAACAGGGGAGGCACACAGAAATTGCCTCTTTCCGGACACCCCCCATCCCCTAAGCCGTCACCAGGCCGCCCAGGACGCGCCTGAAATCACCCCCGGCGCGCAGGGATCCGCAGGGATCGGCACGGCCCGCCAAGAGCCAGCGCCCCCTGCTACGGCGTGCCCTGGGCAGGGGGTGCAGGGGTGCGGAAAAAAAGGGGGAAAAAGACCGCAGGCGTGGCGGGGCGACGACTGCGCGCGCCGGGGGGTGAGGCCTCACTCGCCGCCCTGGCGACGCCCCTCGCCCTGCATCTGGCCCCTCGCCCGCCCCTGCGGCCGTCAGCGCCACCGCAGCCCCGCCGGGCGGGCGTGGTGACCATCGGTTCCCGTCGTCCGCACGCGCGCGCACAGGCCGGCATGCACGTGCCGCTTGCACTTCGGAGGATTGACTGCGACCGTAACGTGGCCATCTTGCGCCCGACCGAAAGGCTGGGCTTCGCGCACATCTGGAGGTTCCGATGGACGCTGCGGGTGACCGATTTGGTAGCATCGGACCGCAGCGAACTGAGCAGACGCCGATGGACGAACAATCAAGCGGGCGATTTGGGGCTGCTGCCGCCTCTCGCGCTATCGAATGGGACCGGGTCATCGCGCACTTAGGAGTTGCGATCAAGCCCATTTCCAGATGGCTAGAGCTGACGGAACGACGCAGGCTGCTGCTACGGCAGCAGTTGAAGAAGAAGGGCCGTTCCGGTGTGAAGAAGTCACTTCCGCGATAGCGCTCTTGGCGGATGACGCTACGGCTGGCGCATTAGACGCAAAAGGCCGCCCAGGTGGGCGGCCTCTCTTGCTTCCGGTTGAAGTGGGCCTACAGCGCCGCGATGCGCTCCCGCGTGACCTGGGCGTAGTGCTCGGTGACCTCGCAGCCGGTCCAGCCGAACCCTTCCATCTGGGCGGCCACCAGCGTCGTGCCTGACCCTGCGAACGGATCCAGGATCCGGCCACCCGCCTCGCAGATCCGCACGACCTGGCGCATCAGGTCAGTCGGCTTGCCGGTCATGTGCAGCTTGTCGTCGCGGCGCACCTTCGCCTTGATCACGCCCGGCAGCACCGGCGCGTTGCGGTCCAGCGGCATGGCGCCCTTGCTACCCCACACGATGTATTCGGCCTGGTTACGGAACCGACCACGCTGAGGGCGGACACCCTCAGTCTTGTCCCACACGGTCACCCCGCGCCAGGTGAACCCGGCGCACTGCAGTGCATCGGTGGTGAGCGGCAGCTGCCGCCAGTCGGTGAAGACGCACACGGGCGAGCCTTCCTTGAGCAGGCGGGCGCACTCGCTCATGGTCATGGGCCTGGTCAACGGTATCCGGTCGAAGATCTCCGCCGCGACCTCTGCCGTGTCCGGGGTCGGTCGCGGAGTCGTCGATCAGTTCAAGGGCATGCTCGGGATCCACAGCCCCTCCCGCGTGTTCGCCGAGCTGGGCGGCTTCACCATGCAGGGCTTGGCCAACGGCCTGCAGGCGGGCCAGAACGGCCCTCTCGCGGCGCTGCAGGGCATCACCCGCCGCATCCAACAGGTGGGCGCTGGCGCGGCGCTGGCGGCCCTTGCCGGGCCAGTAGGGGCGGTGGACAGCCGCCCGCCCGTGTCGGCCAGCCAAGGCGCGCTTGCGGCCCCCATCGGCAAGATCGAGATCCACATCCATACGCAAGCCGGCCAGGACGCAGCGGACATCGCTCGGGTGGTCCGCGCCGAGTTTGAAGCCTTGCAGCGACAGCAACAGGCCCGTGCGCGCTCCGCGCTGGGCGATAGGGAGTAACCGCCGATGATGATGTGCCTTGGAACCTTCGTTTTCTCGCTGCGGGATGGCGCCTACGAGCAGCTGACGCGCGACCTGTCCTGGCGCCATGCACGCACAGAGCGCGTGGGCGCGCGTGCCGCGTCGCAGTACGTCGGCCCCGGCGAGGACACCGTGCAACTGAACGGTCTGATCGCTCCGCCGTTGACCGGCCAGTATTCATCGCTGGCCACCCTGCAGGAGATGGCCGACACGGGTCAGCCGTGGGCGATGGTGGCCGGTGACGGCACCGTGCTGGGGGCGTACGCCATCACCAGCCTCAAGCAGACCCACAGCGTCTTTTTCCCCGATGGCACCCCGCGCAAAGTCGAGTTCCAGCTCAGCCTTGAGCGGGTGCCCGATGAAGCGATGGCGGAGGCGCAAGCATGAGCATCCGCGTGGGCTACCCGATTCCCGCATGGCGCGTTGCCTTGGACGGGAAAGATCTGACCGACCGCATCGCCCCGCGCCTGATCGAGCTGACCCTCAAGGAATGCCGCAGCGGCGAGGCCGACCAGTTGGATCTGCGGATCCACGACCATGACGGCCGCATGGCGCTGCCGCGCAAGGGCGTCACGCTCACTGTGGCGCTGGGCTGGCGCGATGCCGGCCTGATCGACAAAGGAACCTTCGTGGTCGATGAAGTCGAGCACAGCGGCCCGCCAGATGTCATCACCATTCGCGCCCGCAGCGCGGAGCTGACCAAGACGATGCGCACGCGGCGGGATCGCAGTTGGCACGACACCACGGTCGGCGCGGTTATCGGCGCCATTGCCGGCGAACACAGCCTGCGCGCGCGCGTAGCGCCCGCTTTGGCCGGCCTGGCACTGGACCACTTGGACCAGTCCAACGAGAGCGACGTAGCGCTGCTGACGCGGCTGGGATCGCGCTTCGACGCGGTGGCCACGGTCAAGGCCGGCAACTTGGTGTTTTCCCCCATCGACAGCGGCACCACGCCCGCCGGCATCGAACTGCCCCGCGCATCGATCACCCGCGCCGATGGGGACAGCCACCGTTTCAGCGAGGCCGAGCGCGATACCTACAGCGGCGTGCGCGCGTACTGGAACGACAAGAAGGGCGCACGCCGCAAGGCGGTGCTGGTGGGCACATCGTCCAACGCCAAGAACCTGCGGGAGACCTACGACAGCGAGAAGACCGCACGCGAGCATGCAGACGCTGAGTGGAAGCGCGTGCAGCGCGGTGCGGCGAAGATGGATTACACCCTCGCCCTTGGCCGTGCAGATCTGTACCCGGAGCAGCGAATCGACGTGTCCGGGTTCAAAGCCGAAATCGACGGGCGAACCTGGTTGATCGCCGAGACCACCCACAGCGTCACCGGCAGCAGCGGCTTCACCACCTCGCTGGTGCTAGAAACCAGCAGCAATAGTGCTGCGGACCCGCCGAATCAGGACGAAGATGAATCCTGATCGCCAAGTGCGTAGCCGCAAAATTCCACGGTACGCAGTACGCCGCCCGCCCCCTGATACTTGTCGTCGCTGCAGAACTTCTCCGCAATGTCACGCCCCATGCGGCCGTTGAACTCCGCCGCAGCGGAGTCCAGTAGCGCTTGTGCGCTGATATCGCCACCACCGGCAACGGACTTAACGACCTGCTGGTCCAATGCGACGTGCAGGACGTTTCGTTCCTGTGTCTGGCCACCGGACTCCGACTCAACGCGGAGAATGTAGGTGATCCCCTGGTCCGATGGGATGAGCTTCTTCTTCGCCATCTTGTTCAGCACGGCGGCAGCATCGCTAGCGAATCCATACAGTATGTCCGACTCGCTCCATCCAGCACCTTTCAGCGTTATCACCAAGCGGGGTGGAGTAGCGAAGGCTTGGGAATCAACTGCCACAACGTTGGGGTGCAGCTTCGATATCGCCGCCGCATCCTTGGAGCTGTCGCGCGGTTTCTGAGCAGTTTCGGCAAGCGCAGCGTCACCTTGCGGGTTTACCGGAACGGAGCATCCCCCGAGGCCAACCAGAGTGAGAACCAACAGTGCCGTCTTCATTTGCTATTCCTATCTAAGGTAGTAAATCCATGATGTGGAAATCCGACGCATGACACTCACCATCCAACGTTTCGCCACGAACCGTACCAGCGCACTGGCGAGGACGATTAGCGGCGGGTGCCATGCTTCAGGCGTTTGGCTCAAACCACACGCCACACCCAGCGTCTGGTAGATGCCAACCGCTAGCAATGCTGATGCCAGCGGATCGCCCTTCGACTCAACTGGCCCTTGTTGGTGGCTGACGCCCAGCCGTTCGTCCCCTGCCAATGGGCAGGTCATCTGAACGTGCCCGGTGAACACCTGCCCGATGGTTGCACCCTCGAACACCGTCGAACTGCCGCACCGGCAACCTGCCGGCGCACCTTCACGCGTATTGCCACACCGCATAGTCCTTCACACTCCAATCGCGCAGACATGCGCCCCTGTTGGAGGGAAGTAGATCGGGTCCATCTCAGAAAAAAAGTTAGCGCGTGGTCTTCTTTGTTGCGCCGCTGCCCTTCACGACCACCTTCTGCGAGCGCAGATCCACATCGCCACTGAACTGCTGGCCGATGGTGGTGTCGTTGAACTGCGTGCGCGGTGCCGCGCCCAGGGTGCTGGCGTGGGACACACCGCCGGTCAATTCCGTCATCGCAGCAGCACGGGCGGGGGCCGGGGCGGCACGCCATGCGTCGAGCAGTTCCGCATCGGCAGGCGCGAGGCGTTCGCGCTTCCCGACCAATACATATGCAACATCTATGCCCGCTTCATAGGCCAGTGCCAGGTAAGCGGCGCTCGCTCCCACCTCATCCTTTTCGTAGTGGATCTGGGTGCGCTTGGTGACGCCACAGGCGGCGCCCATGGCCTCCTGACTCAGGCGCAGTCGATTCCTTTCTTCCTTCAGCCGGTCGCCCACACTCACGCTCAAATCTCCTTGACAGGTGAATGATCTTTCACCCAAGATTGGTGAAAGATGTTTCACTAACACAACGTTTAGCTTTTACACAGGGGAAACGGAATGACGGCACAACGGACTGGTGTATCAAAGCTGCGTACGCCAGAGGAAGCCCGGCAGTTCCTGCGCGACAACGGCATCACCGTCGTTGAGTTTGCGCGGCAGAACGGCCTGGACCGCCATGCGGTCAACGATGCGCTTCGTGGCGTGGGCAAGGGCAACTTCGGCAAGTCTCACCAAGCAGCCATTGCGCTCGGCATCAAGCGCGATCCGGATTCTTGCACAAAAACCGCCACTTCCCGACATAAACCCACACGTAGCGCCAAGGCCGGTAAAGCGAGTGCTGCCAAGGTGGGGAGCAAGAAGCGGAAATGAGCGCCTCGACCAGCAGCCGAGCCACGTTTTCGTGCGAAACCTGCAATACGCCGCTGATTAAACGCACCAGCCGTCTGCAACACCGCCATCTGCGTTCGGATCTGTGGCAGTGCCAGAACCCGCTGTGCGGAGCGACCTACGCAGGCATTTCCGAGCTGACCAGCATTGCCAGCCCCAGCGGCATCCCTAATGCGCCGGCGTGCGAGTTGCCGCCGACGCCGGGATACACCAGGGCGCTGCTGCAGATGCAGTGGAAGTTGGAACACGGCTCCAAGCAGCTAGACATTCTCGATGCAATCGCTGTTGTCGAAGGTGCCAGGCACGAAGCCTCCGCGCCGTAGCACTTATACCCACCCCTTCCCTATTGGTCTGTCGGCTCTGCCGACGGCGATGGACTGCTGCGCATGAACGTTCTGGCTCCTGAAATGCTTTCCCACACTTTCCGTCATTTCCCCTTGACTTCCTCAAGGGCAGAGAGCATTGTCTGCCGCACGGAGCGTAAGAACTCCAAGTCAGCGGTATCCGCGCCCGAAAGCATCGCGGTTTTTTTGCGCCTGCAATTCGTGCGCGCCGACGTTTTCCTGCGTCGGGAGGGCGGCAGCCATACAACACCCGCAAGGGGAAAACTGCCCGCCGGTCTGACTCCGGTTCTTACCCTCCCGACACCCTCGGTGTGGCGCGTAAGAACGTCTCCCCGAGATTTCAATCTCAAGTCAGGAGACGTCCCAATGGCGCATGACGCCCCTTCCACGCCCGGCCCCAGTTCCGCGCGTCAGATCTCGCTCGTTTTCGGCTTCATCGCCGACACCCTTGAATGGCCCCATGCCGACTACCAGGCGCTGATCGTGCGCCTGCAAGCCACCGGCAAGCCTGCGTTGTCGATCACCCTTGATGACGTCCTGGCGGCCTACACCGCGCAGCAGCAGGCACGCAGCGGCGACGCTGACACCCAGCAGGGGGCGCACTGATGGCCGCCACTTCGCCGACGCCCCCCACCTCCCTGCGCCCGGTCATCGAACTGGAAACATCGGTGCGCGGCATCATCCTGCGCTGCTCGTTCGACCAGAAGGACATGCTGTACATCGCCTTGGTACACCTCGCCAGCGGTGCACCGCTGACCGTTTCGGCGCAAACCAGCGACACCATCCGTTCTGCAGCGACTCACAGCCTGCAGTGCGGATCGATGGTCTACCTGCTGGCTGCCGGCGAGGGAGACCGATTCCTCAGGTGGCTCCGCAACGGCGGCATCACCCCGAACGGAGAGAACTGATGGACACGGACAATCGCGGCCCTCTCCCGCCCCCGGCGCGTAACCCGGCCCCGCCGCTGCCCAAAGGATTGAACGCCAAGGGCGAGTACAGCCAGGTCGTCAGCGGAGACGACTACGACCGTCTCTGGCGCATCGCCTACGCGGTGGAACTGCTCGCGGCGCTGCCGGCGGAAGCGGCCAAGGTGCTGGGCATCACGGCTGACCACACCTCCGCCGTGGCCGACTACATCTCCGAAGACCTGCGCGGGATCCTCGCCCGATCCAAACCGGCCGACGAATAGCCCCACACCGCCCGAGGCAGCGCACCACCGCTGCCTTGGGATGGCAGGAGAGAACCATGCACCACCGCACACCGCCGCCCCGCTTCTTCTAGACCGACCGCACCACACGTTCCCAGCGGCGCACCACCGCCGCCGGGAATGCCAGGAGAGAACCATGCACCACCACCACGCCGCTGCTGCGGCTCGACAGGGCTGATACGGCATGCAGGAAGAGATCCGCCAGCAGGTTCTGTCGCGCATCGAGCGCGACTATGGCCTCAAGCACCGCAACGGCACGCCCTACATGCGCGGCGGCAAGTGCCCGCACTGCGGTAAGAAGGAGCTGTACACCAGCTTCCAGACGCCTTGGGTACTGCGGTGCGGCCGGCAGGCCAAGTGCGGCCAGGAAGTGCGTGTGCGCGACCTGTACGACGACCTGTTCGATGACTACTCCAAGACCAATCCGCAGACGAAGGAGGCGCCCAACGCCGCCGCTGACGCATACCTGGCCACCGGCCGGGGCTTCAACGTAAAGGCGTTGAAAGGCCTGTATACGCAGGAGGACTACTACGACCGCGCCAAGCGCGAGGGTACCGCCACTGTCCGCTTCCCCTTGGTCAAGGGCGGATGGTGGGAGCGCCTGATTGATCGCCCCCACCGATTCGGCAAGATGAAGGCGCGCTTTGCGCCGGGTGAAAGTTACGCCGGGGTGTGGTGGAGCGCGGGCGCGGTCGATCAGCTGCGCACCGCCCGCCAGGTCTGGATCGTGGAGGGCATTTTCGACGCCATCGCCCTGCTGCAGCGTGGTGTGTGCGCCGTCGCGGCCATGTCCAGCAATGCCTACCCCGAGCTGTCGCTCAAGGAACTGCGCGACGCCCGCCCCAACGATCTGCCCACCCTTGTGTGGGGTCTGGACAACGAGCCGAGCGCCCGCGCCTACATCGTCAAGCACGTCCGCCGCGCCGAAAAGCTGGGCTTCACCTGCAAAGCGGCGCAGATCGAGCAGCCGAGCGACAAGAAAACCGACTGGAACGACCTGCACCTGCGCGCCCAGGCTGCGGAGGACGGCGATGCCGTCTGGCAGGCAGACGTCGACCTGGCCCTGCACAACGGTGCGCTGCTGCTGGCCAAGACCGCCATGGACAAGGGCCTGATCATCTACGAGCGTGAGCAGCGCACGCAGTTCCATCTCGACCACCGCAACCGGCTCTACTGGTTTGAATTCGACCCGTCGCGGTTCGACAAGCTGTGCCGCGAGCAGTCCACCCGCAAGGAAGATGTCGAGGAAGAACTAGACCCGGAACAGGTCCAAAAGATCCGCCGCGCGTGCTGCAACGTGCGCGAAATCGCCAACTGCTTCCCCAAGGCGCTGTACTACCAGCGCAACGAAGTGACCGACGACGCCTGGTATTACTTCCGCGTGGAGTTCCCCCACGACGGCGCTGCTGCCACTGGCACGTTCACGTCGTCGCAGGCGCTCAACGCTCCTTCCTTCCGTGACCGGCTCGGCCACATTGCACGTGGTGCCATCTTCGACGGCACCGCCGGCCAGCTGCTGCAGATCATGAAGATCCAGCTGGACAACATCAAAGAGGTCCACACGGTCGACTTTGTGGGTTACACCCCCGATCACCAGGCGTACATCTTTGGCGACCTGGCCGTGCGTCACGGTGAGATTGCCCAAGCCAACGCCGAGGACTACTTCGACTTCAAGAAGCTGCGCATCAAGACCACCCAGCGCTCCATCCGCATGGACATTCAGCGCGATCACGACAGCTACCGCACCGAGTGGTTGCAGTGGTTGTGGACCTGCTTTGGCACCAACGGCATGGTCGCCCTGGTGTTCTGGTTTGGCTCGCTGTTCGCCAATCAGATCCGCAGCACGCACAAATCCTTTCCGTTCCTGGAGGCCACAGGCGAAGCCGGCGCCGGCAAGACCACCCTGCTGACCTTCCTATGGAAGCTGCTGGCCCGCAGCGATTACGAGGGCTTCGACCCGGCCAAGTCATCCAAGGCTGGCCGCGCCCGCGCCATGGGCCAGACCTCGGGCATGCCGGTGGTACTGCTGGAAGCCGACCGCGATGCCCCGGACAAGGCGCATTCCAGGTCGTTTGAGTGGGATGAACTGAAGGACTACTACGGCGGCGGCACGCTGGCTACCCGTGGTGTGCGCAACGGCGGCAATGAAACCTACGAACCGCCTTTCCGGGGAACGATTGTCATCAGCCAGAACGCGGCAGTGGATGCCAGCGAAGCGATCATGACCCGTATCGTGAAGCTGCACTTCCGCAAGCCGCACGCCACCACCGAGAGCCGCCAAGCGGCCGACAACCTCAACGCGCTGCAGGTTGAGGATCTGAGCTACTTCCTGATCAAAGCAGTGCGCGCGGAAGCTCAGGTGCTGGAAAAGTTCGGCGAGCGCGTGCGGTTCTACGAGGCGAAGCTGCGCGAGAACAAGGATCTGCGCATGGAGCGCCTGATCAAGAACCACTCCCAGATGCTGGCGCTGCTCGACGGCCTGCGCCTGGTGGTGGACATCCCCAAGGCGATGGTCGAGGAAACCCGGCAGAAGCTGGTGGACATGGCCTTGGAGCGCCAGTCGGCGATCAGCGCTGACCATCCCCTGGTCAACGAGTTCTGGGAAACCTACGAGTACCTGGAAAGCACCGGCAACGGCGAACGCAACGTCATCAACCACTCTCGCGATCCGCAGCGTATCGCCATCAACCTCAACGACTTCCTGGCCAAGGCGGCGTACCACAGCCAGCCCGTGCCGGATCTCAAATTGCTGCGCACGTATCTGCGTGATTCGCGGCGCTACAAGCTGGTTGACCCCAATCTCACGGTCAACAGCTGCATCAAAACCAACACGGCCGGAGCGGGCGTAGCCGTTCGCTGTTGGGTGTTCCAGAAGTAAGCGCAAGAGCGGCCCGGCGGGCAGAGCACCACCTCTAACCCCAAGGCCATCCACCAACGAAGTTCAGGAGAGAACCATGCACGACATGATCAGCAAGACCGACCACACCAGGGCAAATACGGAGGTTTCCGGCACCGGACCAGGGGCGAAGGCTATCACGGGTGACGGACTGTGTGGATTTGTCCCTACCCCGGCCAACGGCTGCAGCGCGACCCTGACGATGCACATCACTCACAATCAGGTCATCGTCACCGCCCAGCTGGATATGGGCGGCCATAAGACCGCTCAGCGCGTGCTTGAGCGCCGGCGGGGCAGCAAGGCCGGTTGGGTACTGACCGGGGGCTGCGAGGAGTTCGCCGTTGATGGCGACTGGATCTCCGCCGAGCTGGCCGCCCTGGCCGACCGCCTCCCTTTCCCGTTCGACGTGGCCAACATGCTGCCGAGCGCCAAGGCCAGCCACAGCGCCGTGACCGCTGCCGCTCAGGAGGTGGCCCATGGCTAACTCCCGTCGCTTGGCCGGCATGAAGGTGGCCCCGGCTACCCTCTCCCGTGTCCTCTACGGTCCCCAGCGCAGCGGGAAGACACTGCACGGCAAGGCCATCGCAGCGAGCCTCGGGCTGCAGCACGTGCGCGACCTGGACGACGTCCAACTGTCGGGCGACCGGTTGCAGCGCCACGGCTACCTCTACTTGGCGAATGCCCGCGACTACGCAGAGCGGGCTGCAGAGCTGATCGGCAGCGACCTTCTGCATATCAATACCGCGCTGGCCATGGTCGGTGCCGGTAGCAAGGGGGTGGCCAATGCTTGAGCTGATCCTTCTCTGCGTGGCACCCGCCGCTGGCGGTGCTGCCCTGCACAAGCTGTGGATCTCCCGCCCAGCTCGCCAGCGCCACAGCGGCATGGCCGTGGGTCAGATCCCGCAGATGATCCGCCGGCGCACCCGCATGGCCGTGCGCCGCGCCGGGGGTGCTGCATGAGTGCCTGCGATTGCATGGACAAGGTCGATCAGCGTCTGGCCGAAGCTGGCGCCAACACGCGGCTGTCCCGTTCGTTCTACCTGGGCGATTCGGTCAGCTCCACAGTCACCATCGCCACCAAAGCGGTGGAGAAGAAGCGGGGTCATTCGCCCTGGTCGGTGAAGCCTACGTTCTGCCCGTTCTGCGGCGTGAAGTTGTCCAGGGAAA
Organism: Stenotrophomonas sp. PA-6-5C; assembly: GCF_021605635.1. NCBI lineage: Bacteria > Pseudomonadati > Pseudomonadota > Gammaproteobacteria > Lysobacterales > Lysobacteraceae > Stenotrophomonas > Stenotrophomonas sp. PA-6-5C. Next base: position 37,924 of record NZ_WKEE01000008.1, on the reverse strand, counting down.
GCACAGAGCAAGCCGAAGGAGAGCAGGCATGAACCTCGACCGTGTAATTCAGGTATCGCTCTACGCCCAGCGCCGTGGCGACACCGGCGCGCTTTCCACCGGTGAGTCGCTGACTGCTGCCCTGGTGCTGAACCGTCATGACTGGCTGACCGAGATGGGCTACACCGTGGCCCAGGCTCTCGACCGCATCGACTCGGATTCCATCGAGCACCTGACCGACGCTGCACGTTGCGTCGCGGAGGGCGTCGACCATGGCTGAGGCGTTTGAGATTCGTCACGCTGGCCTGTTTGCCGGCCTTGGTGCAGGTGCGCGCGGCTTCAATCAGGCACGCCCGGATATCGGTGCCGCGCGAGCCACGTTCCGCTGCATCGGTGGCATCGATGTCGACCCGGCTGCGGTAGCAGACTTCGGGCGCCTGGCTGGCGTGCCCGGCACTGTTCTGGATCTGTTCTCGCTGCAGCAGTACCGCGCGTTCTGGGGTTGCAACCCGCCTCCGGGCTGGCGCGAGGCAGGCACGGCCGACGTGCACCGTGCGTTCGGCCATGAGCGGCCGCACGTGGTGTTCCTGTCTGCCCCGTGCAAGGGTTTCTCCGGCCTTATGTCGGAGAGCAAGAGCAGGACCGCCAAGTACCAGGCATTGAACGAGCTGACGCTGCGCGGGATCTGGCTCACGCTGGAGGCCTACAAGGACGATCCGGTCGAAGTCCTGTTGTTTGAGAACGTGCCCCGCATCGCTACGCGCGGCCGGCACCTGCTGGACCAAATCACGGCGCTGCTCCGCGCCTACGGCTATGTGGTTAGCGAAACCACGCACGACTGCGGCGAGCTGGGCGGCCTGGCACAGAGCCGGAAGCGCTTCCTGCTTGTCGCCCGCCATGCTGAGAAGGTTCCGCCGTTCTTGTACGAGCCTGCCAAGCGTCCGCTGCAGGCGGTGGGGACGATCCTCAGCCGCATGCCCCTCGCCGGCGATGTGGAGCGCGGCGGCCCTATGCACCGCGTTCCGTCTCTGCAGTGGAAGACCTGGGTGCGCCTGGCGTTCGTCGAGGCGGGCAGCGACTGGCGCAGCTTGAATCGCCTTGCGGTGGAGGAAGGTGTGCTGCGCGACTACCTGATCGTGCCCGAGAGCCGCGACGGTTTTCTTGGCGTCCGTGGCTGGCAGGATTCCAGCGGCACCGTCGCAGGGAAAAGCGGTCCTACAAATGGTGCTTTCAGCGTTGCGGATCCGCGTGCAGCTTCAGACGCCGCTCAGTACCAGCAGTACGGCGTAATGAAGATGACCGATACCGCCGGCGCAGTGATCGGGGTGAAGTCCCCCGGGCAGGGCACGTTCTCGGTCGCCGACCCTCGCCACCTGGGTCCGGCCAAGCACAACAACGAATACCGCATCGTTCCTTGGGGCGGCGCCACCGGCGCCGTGACCAGCGCGCATAGCACGGGACAATGCGTGCAGGATCCTCGCGCACAGGGCATTTTTGAGGGCGCGGGGAAGTATCCCGTGGCTCCCTTCGATGCTCCTTCACGCACGGTCATTGCTCGCAGCGACACGGGCCATGGGGCTTATGCCGTTGCCGACCCGCGTCCCGCCAATCAGCGTCAGCAGGGCGACGCGTACCTGACCAATGGGCACTACGGGGTAGTGGCTTGGAGCGCCAACAGCGGAGCCGTCAGCGCCGCCGCTGGCCATGACAACGGGAAATGGTCGGTGGCTGACCCGCGCCTGCCTGACGCGCGCAAGAACTTGGTCTGTGTGATCCGCAGCATGGACGACACCTGGCACCGACCATTCACCACTTTGGAGCTGGCCGCCCTGCAGTCGTTGGTCGACCCGGAAGAGAAGTTGGAACTCGACGGTCTGAGCGACCAGGCATGGCGCGAGCGGATCGGCAACGCGGTGCCGCCGGCCGCTGCTTGCGCTATCGCGGAAGAGATCGGCCGCACTCTGCTGCTGGCGTGGACCGGGCAAACCTTCGCACTGTCCAGCACGCCGATCTGGGTGCGCGACGTCGCTGTTGCAATGTCACTTCCTGCGGGGGGTGCCGCATGACTCAGCGCGAGTACTCGCCTACCCGGCCTCTGCCCACGTGTCCGCAAGGCCACAAGGCTCGCTACATGCTCGACGGGCGCCGCTTGGAGGCCAAGGGTGGCCACTTCATCGAATGCCGTTGCAGCCGAACGACGAAGCATCCGTCGTTCGACCTGGCGTGGGCCAGTTGGCACAAGCAGCACGGCCTGCATCCCATTGCCGTCGTTGCGGATGAGGCGCGTCCAAACAACGTGGTGCAGATTCCGCTGTTCGCTGGATCGAGGGGATAGCTGTGGCGCAGATCCTGCACTTCACCGATCTTCAACGGATCTGCGCCCCTGACGGCCCGCCCCCCACACCGGCAACGGTGGAGCGGTGGGCGGGGGATCAAGGGATTCTGTATAAGTACGACCGTCGCGGACGCATCTGGACTACTACCGATGCGGTCAACGTCGCCTTGGGCCTGCCGGCAGCACCGGCACAGGCCCCCGAAATGACACTGCTGGACCTGGTTTGATGACACGCGGTAGGAAAAGGAAGTTCAACCCGGAGATCCCTGGTCACATCGACCAGGGATCGCTGCCGCGCGGCCTGTATTGGGAGGATGGCCGTTGGTATGTGCTGGATCCCCATCCCGAGGGTGTCGGTCGGATCAAGACCACGGTGGCCAACGGGAAGGCCAGGCTGTCGGACCTTCACGCCATCATTGAAGGCCGCGGCGGTGGCAGCGTGCGCGGCTCGCTCGATCACCTGACGGAGATCTTCAAGAAGGCGAGCGAGTACCTCGACCTCTCTGCCAAGTCGCAGCAGGGGTACGACTACTGCGCCGCGAAAGCCTGCGGTTATCTACTGCGCGACGGCCGCAGGCTTGGCCAGCAGCGCGTGGAGCATCTTTCGGTACCGGTGCTACAGCGCGTTGTCGAAACGATGGCCACAGGTCGGCCGGCCATCGGCAAGCTGCCGGCGATCATCCCGACGCCGGCGGCAGCCAATCGCGTGGCCAGTTACCTGCGGCGGCTGTTCGCCTGGGGCATCCGCCACGGCCACTGCGCTGCGAACCCCGCTGACGGCATTCGCAAGGTTCGGGAGAAGCGCGATGCGCGCATGCCTGACCATGATTCGTTTGAGGCCGTGCTGCGCTATGCCCGCGCGTGCGCCGCGCTCAAGGCCCACACCGCCGGCAGCTGCCCGCCCTACCTTCCTGCCGTCATGGTGCTGGCGTATGCCGTGCGCCTGCGCGGCATCGAGGTGGACACGCTCACCGACGCCAACGTTCTGCGCGAAGGTATACGCAGCAATCGCCGCAAGGGTTCCCGCGACAACGTCACGAAGTGGACGAAGGAACTGCGTGACGCCGTCAGATGGCTGCAGGCGTACAGGCAAGAGCGGATGGACGCCCATGGCCGGCCCACGCCGATCAACCCGGAACAGCGGCGCCTGATCGTCACAGAGTCGGGAACACCCCTGAGCAAGTCCGCCCTGGACAGCGCCTGGCAGCGGTTGATCCGACGTGCCATGGCCGAGGGGATCATCGACAGGGAGAGCCGCTTCGCGCTTCACGGCCTGAAACATCGAGGCATCACCGATAGCGAGGACAAGGCATCCGGTGGCCACGTGACCGAGGCAATGCGGCAGCTATACGACCACTCTGTGCCGGTGGTTAAAGCAGCCGTGAAACCAAAGAAAGACCGTTAATTTTCCCGGCAATTTTCCCGGTAGAAGCAAAAAGGCCAGCGCAGTGCGCTGGCCTTCTTCGTTAAAACCCTTTAATTCAAGGCGTTTCGGCGATCTCTTGTGGTGCCGCTTATCCGAATCGAACGGATGACCTACTGTTTACAAGACAGTTGCTCTACCAACTGAGCTAAAGCGGCATGGGGTGAAACGCCGACGGCAGCGCCGTGGTTTGGGAATTCTAGCGCAGTCGCGTGCATTCCAGCGACCGTTGCTGCGCGGCGCCGCTGCGCTGCTGCGCCTGGGCCGGTTCGGCCGCAGCCGCCAGCTGCCCTTCCAGCCACCATTGGCCGGCATCGCCACTGGCGACCAGCCGCGGCTGGAAGCCGGCGGCCTGCACCGCGGCCATGCGCCGTTCGGCGCCCTCGCGGTTGCGGTACTGGCCCAGCGCAATGGCGTTGGTCTCGTCGCCCTGGCTGATGATGTAGTAGTCGCTGAGGCCGGCGGCGACGATGCGCTTGACCGTGGCCTGCGCGTCATCGCGGCTGGCGGCGGCGGGCAGCAGCACGCGGTAACGGGCGCTGCCGCTGGCGGCGGGCTGCTCGCGCAGGCGTACCTGGCTCAGCAGGTTGCCGGCACGGCCTTGTGCGGCGGTGGCGGCGGCACGGTCGGCGAACGGCCCCAGTGCCAGGCAGCGCGGCGGTGCAGCCGGGGCTACGGGTTTCTCGGCCACCGGTGCCGGCGCTGGCTTGGCGATGGCGGTGACCGGCTCAGGCGCCTTCACCGGTTCGGCTGGCTTGCTGGATGCTGTTGGCGTCGCCGCTGCTGGTGCGGGCGCAGCGGCCACCGCGGTAGCCGGCGCGGCCTCACGCTCCACCAGTGCTTCCGTAGGTGCCGCCGCCGAGGCCTGCGCGGCCACGGCCGCATCGGTCCCGCCGGGCAGCCAGCGCAGTTCGGCCACGCCGGTCGGGTGCGCCGGCAACGGCGCACGCGCCGGTTCATCGCGCAGCAGCCACCAGGTGGCAACACCAAGATTGAGGATCGCCAGCACGACGATCAAGGCACGGGTCAGCATGCGCCGATACTAGCCTGCGGGCTGGTGCACCGCCCAGCGGGCGAGGCCATCCAGCACCAGCGAGGGGTGGTAATCGGCGCCGTCCAGCAGCGGCATCAGCGCGGGCGCGCCACCGCCATGCACCAGCAGCGACGGCATCACGCCCAGCAGCGCCTGTGCCTGGCGGGCACTGCGTTCGACCAATGCGACGGCGGCACCATCGCAACCCGACGCCAACGCATCAGCGGTGTCGTTGGCGAATTCGCTGTAGTCACCACCGCTGGCCGGCAGCTGCACCGCGCGCGCGTGCAGCGCTTCGCGCATGGTGGTCGGCGAGGCGGAAATGCGTCCACCGTGATGCTGACCATCGGCATCAAGCAGGTCGATGGTCAGGGCGGTGCCGACACCGACCACCAGCACCGGCCGTTGCGCCTTGGCGGCGGCCAGCAGGGCCAGGAAACGGTCGACACCGAATTTTTCCGGCTTGGCGTAGGCAATGCGTACGCCTGCACACTGGGCGCTGGTGCGCACCACATGCACGTGCTCGAAGCGGCGCTGCAGCTGATCCAGCATGGCGCTGGTCAGCGACGGCGCGGCGACGCTGGCGACAAACGCGGTTTCACCACTGGGCAGGCTGTGCGGCGGTTGCCCGGCCATGCCTTCGGCGCCATGCGCCCAGGCCTGTACGTCGCCGGCGCGGTCGCCATGCAAGGGGGCAAACTTGAAACGCGAATTGCCCAGGTCGAACAACCAGTCGCTCATGCTTTTCTCACACTGACTTCGCCGGCATGCAGCAGGCGCTCGCGGCCATCGATGTCAACGCGCAGCGCGCCATCGTCGGCCAGGCCGAGCGCGGTACCGTGCTGCCACTGTCCATCCAGCTGCACGCGCACTTCGCGACCGGCCAGCATGTCGAACGCGGCGTAGCGCGGCAGGAACGGTGCCAGCCCTTCGCGGTCGAATTCTTCCAGCGCCGGCAGCAGGCGCGCCAGCACCGCGGCCACCACCGTGTTGCGATCCACCGATGCACCGGCCAGCGTGTCCAGGTCCACCCAGGGCTGGGTGATCTGTTCGGCGAAGGCCGGCGGCATGTGTACGTTGATGCCGATACCGATCACTGCGCGCGCCGGGCCGGCGTACTCGCCACCGCCCTCGGCCAGCAGGCCGACCAGCTTGCGGCCATCCACCAGCACATCGTTCGGCCATTTCAGCTGTGCCTGCGCATAGCCCAGGTCGTGCAGCGCTTCGGCCACGGCGACGCCGGCGACCAGGCTCAGGCCGGCCAGTCGGCCCAGGCCACCCTCGAACAGACGCAGCACCGACAGGTACACATGCGCGGCCAACGGCGAGGCCCAGGTGCGGCCACGACGGCCACGGCCACCGGTCTGGCGCTCGGCCAGCAGGACGCTGACACCGCGCTGGGGCGCGCTGCAGCGCAGCAATTCGGCGTTGGTGGAGTCCACCGTCCAGGCCACCTGCAGGTCGTGCAGCAGCGCGGCGGCGTCTTTGGGCAGGCCGGCGCGGATGGTCTTGGCCTCCAGCAGGTCTACCGGCCGGGTCAGCCCGTAGCCCTCGCCTGCGCGCCCTTCCACCTCGACGCCGGCGGCCCTAAGCCCTTGAATACGCTTCCAAATGGCGGCCCGGGTCTGGCCCAGCTCACGGGCCAGGGCGTCGCCGGACAGGCGACCGGCAGCGAGTTTGGCCAGCAGTTGGCGATCGTCCACGGCAGCTTCCACAAGGTCAGAACGGAATTATGCGGGAAAGCCGCCAGCGACGCCCGCCAGGCCCGGTTCCGGCGGGCTTCCAATCTGGCGCCGGGTTCGGGCTAGAATCGAGAGCTCACCTTCCCTTAACGTGGATGTCGTCAATGCGCCGTTATGCCCATTGCCTGATCCTGCTGACGATGCCCTTCGCGGCGTCTGCCACAGCAGCGCTTGATGACAGCCGTGGCGCCTGCGTCTACTCGGCGAGCGATGCGGCCTCGCAGCGCACACCGACCACGGCGCCTGCCGCAGCCGCAGCCAAGCCGGCACCGGTACGCCCATCGGCCACGACCAGCAGCGGCGGCGGCGGTGACGACGATGTACTGCAGCGCATCCGCGCGCCGAAGTGGCACAGCTACCTGCCGGGTATGTTCCGCTGATCAAGTCGTTGCTGCAGTGGCTGCGGCCCGCGCCGCGGCCGATCGAAGACGCACACTGGAACGATGCCTGCCACCGCGCAGCGTGGTTGCGCGGCCTGGACGACGAACGGCGTACACGCCTGCGCGCATTGACCACGCGCTTCCTGCATGAGAAGACCATTTCCCCGATCGGCGAACTGCAACTGCAGCCATCGGACGGTGTGCTGCTGGCTGCACTATGTTGCCTGCCGCTGCTGGAGTTCGGCGAGGTCGGGCTGGAGGGCTGGTCGCAGCTGATCGTCTACCCCGATGCGTTCCGCGTGCATCGCAGCCACATGGATGCCGCCGGCGTACTGCACGAGTGGGATGACGAGTTGATCGGCGAATCGTGGGACAGCGGTCCGTTGATTCTGTCGTGGGCCGATGTGCAGGCCGACCTGGCGGCACCGCATGAGGGCTACTGCGTGGCCGTGCATGAGATGGTGCACAAGCTGGATGGGCTGGACGGTGCGATGGACGGCACGCCGCCGCTGCCGCGTGCGTGGCAACGCGAGTGGGCTGCGGACTTCCAGAAATCGTACGACGCGTTCTGCGCGCAGGTGGATGCAGGCGTGGAAACGCTGATCGATCCGTACGCGGCGGAAGCACCGGAAGAGTTTTTTGCGGTGGCCAGCGAGTACCACTTCTCTGCGCCGGACCTGCTGGCCGAAGCGTTGCCGAAGGTGGCTGCGCATCTCAAGCGGTTCTACGGCGAGCCGCCGAAGATCGAAATACGGTAGCGCCGGCCGCTGGCCGGCAACCTGACGATGCCACCGAAGATCATGAGGTTGCCGGCCAGCGGCCGGCACTACCGATTGCGAAGGCTTACGGCCCTGGCGGCAGCTGCACTTCGAAACGGGCGCCACCCAGTTCACTGGAACGGGACACCTGCAGCTCGCCGCGGTAGTCCTTGATCAGGTCCTGCACGATCGACAGACCGATGCCGTGGCCCTGTACGCGCTCGTCGCCACGCACGCCACGCTGCAGCACCTTGCCGATGTCTTCCGGGGCGATGCCCGGGCCATCGTCATCCACCGCCAGCAGCAGGCCGGCGCGACGCGCATTCGGCGCGGGCAGCGGCTGCGCGGTCAGCAGCACGCGGCGCTTGGCCCACTTGAACGCGTTTTCCAGCAGGTTGCCCAGCAGCTCCTGCAGATCGCCCGGTTCGCCGTGGAAGCGCGCGGCGGGGTCGATGTCGAATTCGCACAGCACGCCCTTCGACGCATAAACCTTCTCCAGGCCGCGCACGATTTCCTCGGCGTTGGATTCGATCGGCAGCGGTGCCGAGAACAGCTTGTGGCCCGACGAGGCCGCGCGTGCCAGCTGGTAGGACACTAGGTTGTTCATGCGCTGCAGCTGCACGTCCAGTTCTTCGCGCAGTGCGCCATCACCAGCACCGCTGTCCATCTGCGTGCGCAGCACCGCGATCGGTGTCTTCAGGCTGTGCGCCAGGTCGGCCAGGGTATTGCGCTGGCGCTCGAGATTCTCACGCTCGCCCTCGATGAAGGCATTGATGCTGTCGGTCAACGGCTCCAGCTCGCGCGGGTGGCGCTCGCTCATGCGCTCGGTCTCGCCGCGCTGGACCTTGGTCAGCTCGGTGATCACGCGCCGCAACGGACGCAGGCTCCACTGCAGGATGACCGTCTGCAGCAGCAGCAGGATCAGGCCGATGCCGCCCAGGTAGAACCAGACCCGGCTGCGGAACACGCGCAGCTGTGCACCCAGCGCGCGCGAGTCTTCCATCACGTAGATGGTGTACGGGAATTCGGTGGCCGGGTCGGCGTCGGCATCCCACACCAGGCCCAGACCGTAGCGGTACACCGAGCCCTGGCTGCCGTCGATCTGGATCATCGGCAGCGGTCCCTCGAACACTTCCTGGCGCGGGGCCAGCAGGCCGCCGCCGACGGTGGGCAGCATCGGGCCTTCGGCGGACATTGAATTGCCCTTGCCGTCGGGCATCACCACCTGCAGGTACAGGCCGCTGCCGGGCACGTCGAAACGCGGATCCGGCGGCTGCTCACGGATGTACAGCGAGCGGTCGCGGGTGAAATCGATGCCGGCCGCGTAGGAGGTGGCGTAGTTCTTCAGGCGCTCACGCAGGTTCGCCTTCGCCGTGTCGGCGAAGGCGGCATCGAGCGCGTAACCGGCCAGGGCCAGGAACGCGACCAGACCCACGGACGCGGCGAACATCTGGCGCGCCTGCAGAGAGCGCGGCCGCCAGCGTCGGAAGAACCACAGACGGCCGGACATCGTTTATCGCCTGCTGAAGGCTCAGCCCTCGTTGCGTGGAATCGCGAAACGGTAGCCACGACCGCGCACGGTCTCGATCGGCTTCAGTTCGCCATCCGGGTCCAGCTTCTTGCGCAGGCGGCCAATGAACACTTCCAGCACGTTCGAGTCACGATCGAAGTCCTGCTGGTAGATATGCTCGGTGAGGTCGGCCTTGGAGACCAGTTCACCGGCATGCATCATCAGGTACTCCAGCACCTTGTACTCGTAGCTGGTGAGGTCGACATTGCTGCCGGCCACGCTGACGGTCTGCGCTGCCAGATCCAGGGCAACCGGACCGCATTCCAGGGTCGGCTTGCTCCAGCCTGCGGCGCGGCGCAGCAGCGCGTTGACGCGGGCCAGCAGCTCTTCCACATGGAACGGCTTGACCAAGTAATCGTCGGCGCCCTGCTTCAGGCCCTCGACCTTGTCCTGCCAGCTCGAACGCGCGGTCAGGATCAGCACCGGGAACTTCTTGCCTTCGTCGCGCAGGGCCTTGATCAGCTCCATGCCCGACATCTTGGGCAGGCCAAGGTCGATGATGCCGACGTCGAACGGGACTTCGCGGCCCATGTACAGGCCTTCTTCGCCGTCCTGCGCTGCATCGACGGCAAAACCTTCGCGCTTGAGCCGGGCTGCCAGGGTCTCACGCAGCGGGGCTTCGTCTTCGACCAGAAGGATACGCATGAACTCTCCCTAGTGTGCTGGGTGCGGCCCGGAGGCCTGTGGGTACGGGTTGATAGCGACAACTATCCCTGTTCAGGGGTTATCGCCGCGTAGTGATGACATATCCGACCGCGGCGTGCGCGGTTGTGAACGTGCCGGGGCGGGGTCGTCCATGTAGCGGACCCGACCGCGGTCGTCCATGTATTTGACCCGGTTGATGTCACGACCATCGAACGGCACCCGCTCGGCGCCCAGGATGTGGCCACCGGTGGTGCGCTGTACGCGGCGCACGGCATCGGACAGCGAGCGCTCGTTGTTGGCCGCACGACCACCGCGCTCCATCATTTCAGCGCGCCCCTGCTCCCGCTGCGGGTCCTGCGCCAGCGCCGAAGACAGCGGGGCAGCCGCCAGGACCACACAGGTGGCCAGGGCAAAACAGCGGTGGAAGGGAGCGGAAGACATCGATGCGATCCTAGCCGAGCACGGCGATTTGTTCAAAAGTCGTAAATTCGGGCACCGGAATGGAACCCGGCGTTTTACAAATCTTTTGCAAATTCTTGGTTTCGGGCAGTGAATCCGGTCTGAACTTTTCGGGATGCTCCGTCGTGTCGTTCAGCTAAGTGAACATTCGGAACGAATCCGCTCCGCTTGTCAAGTCAGGAATGTGACGACGGTCACGCTGCAGCGCGATCAGCGCCACGATCGGTCACTTCCAGCGCCTGCTCGATCAGGGCCCAGCCGGCGCCCGGGCGGTGTGCGCCCTCGCTCAGCACCTGGCGGAATGCGCGACCACCGGGCTGGCCGTGGAACAGGCCGAGGATGTGGCGGGTGATGTGCTTCAGGGCCAGGCCCTCGCCCAGACGGGCGTCGATGTACGGACGCAGGGCGCGCAGCAGTTCAGCACGCGGTCGCAGCGGCGCGCCACTGTGCAGGGCCTCCAGCTGATGCAGCAGGTAGGGGTCGTGGTAGGCCGCGCGGCCAAGCATCACGCCATCGACGTGCGCGGTCTGCGCCTGCACCGCCTCGACGCTGGCCAGGCCGCCATTGAGCACCACCGGCAGCGCCGGGCGCTCCTGCTTCAGGCGATACGCCCAGTCGTACTTCAGCGGCGGAACCTCGCGGTTCTCCTTCGGCGACAGGCCCTTCAGCCAGGCATTGCGGGCGTGCACCACCACCATCGCGGCACCGGCCTCGACCTGGCGGTCGACGAAGCTGGCGAATACGTCGTAGTTGTCGTCCTCGTCCACGCCCAGGCGGCATTTCACCGTCACCGGGATGTCCACCGCCTCGACCATGGCCGATACGCACTCGGCCACCAGCACCGGCTCGCGCATCAGGCAGGCGCCGAAACGCCCCGCCTGCACGCGGTCGGACGGGCAGCCGCAGTTGAGGTTGACCTCGTCGTAGCCCCACTCCGCGGCGATGCGCGCGGCCTGTGCCAGCAGGGCCGGATCGCTGCCACCCAGCTGCAGCGCCAGCGGTTGTTCGCTGGCATCGAAACCGAGCAGGCGCTGGCGATCGCCGTGGATCACCGCGTTGGCGTGCACCATTTCGGTGTACAGCCGCGCACCCGGCGCCAGCAGGCGATGGAACACCCGGCAATGGCGGTCGGTCCAGTCCATCATGGGGGCAACGGACAGGCGCAGGGAATCAGCGTAACGGGCGGTGGCGGACGTCATCGGGCGGTTGATCGTGGAGACTGGCATTGCCAGTGAGATCAATAGTTTACACCGGGTGGATGAATGGTGGCCGGGGCGCCACACCATCAAATACGAATGAGAAGTGATATCATTTGCGCGCCGCATAACGATGTGCGGCCATGGATGTCCCAAGCAAACGGAACATGTAATGCAGCAACGCACCTATATCGAACTGGTCCTGGAGCTGTTCGCCTTCATCAGCCTGTGCATGGCGATGACGACCTCCGGCATCCCGGTGGTGGTTTTTGGTCTCTCGACCATCCTGCTCACGGTATGGATCCCCTTCCAACGGCGCGGGATCCATCGCTTCACCCGCGCCGTTTCGATTGCGCTGGTCATTGCGGCAGTAGCCAGGATCGTCATTCATTTCCTACCCAATCCATCCATCTAGGAATCCAATTCGATGAGGCTGTTCCGCTACGCCACTGCTGTGGCGTTGCTGCTCTGTGCGCAGGGAGCGCACGCGCAGTTGAAGCACATACAAGACATCCCGTGCGAAGGTTGTTCATACGCTCAGATGCAGGCAGCCGCGCTGTCGGACGTCGACGTCGGCGGTGCTCTGGTAACCAGCATTTCCACGGGAGAAATACGGAAGTTCGTCATCCTGTGGGATCGCAGGATCCAGGAGCTGCCTATCGAGCAGGACCTGGAAGACTACTTCGTAGCACTGGTCCGCTTCTGGCACGCGAATGGACGCAGCCTTGAAATGAACTACGACCTTGCGTCGAACACGTGGAGGCTCCCCCAGCAGGCGATGGGGACTGCACGCGTGCGACGGGCACTGGCGGCCCCCACTGCAGACAGACCCGTTCCGGCAACCGTGTACGAAGCACTGCAGAGCCCGGCCAGAATGAACAACGCGATCGAGCAATTGAATGCCTCCTGGCTCGCCCGCGGGTACGCGGCGCACATGACGTTCATCAACTCGGTCAGGGGAAAGAACATCTCGCTGACCGCGGGCCGCCCGGTGACCACCCTGAACTTCGCCGATGGCTCGAAGATCAAGGCCGCCTACGACATCGAGATGAAGAGCTGGGCGGCGATCCCCGGCACCGGCAGCGACGTTCACGGCAACCCGGTTCCAGAGACGAAAGAGGACGTTGCCAAGGACGGCAGGCCGGTGGTGTACGAGTTCCCCGGTGGCATCACCAGTGACGCCTATATGGACTTCAGTCGCTACCTCTTCGATCTGGGCGTGCGCCCCAACATCGGGCCGGGCGACAACCAGATGATCTGCACGAGCGAGGTAATGGACGCCGACATGCGGGTAGAGGTCAGGTGCATGGGGCGAAGGCACTGATGCAACAGCACGGGTGACCGCCGCTGCGGTCACCCGGGTGCGCCCTGTTGAATCAGCGGCAGACGCAGGTGGATGTCACCGGCGCCTGCCAAAGCGCTTATGGTCCCGCCTTTTCCGATAGTAGGTGACGGCCGGTGAGTACGAACTCAGTGACCACCACCGCGCCCCCCTACCTGCTCGACCAAGGTCTGGCTGGCGGCATTGAGGCCCACCACGGTCACCTGCGCACCATGCGCGGCCAGCTTTTCCTGCGCGCGTTCCAGCGCGGCCACGGCAGTCAGGTCCCACAGGTGGGCATCGCGCAGGTCGATCTGCACCTTCGGCGCCACGTGCTGGTAATCGAACGCTGCGCCCAGCTGCCCGGCCGAGGCAAAGAACACCTGGCCGCGCACGCGGTAGACCTGTGCATCACCCGCCTCCTCGCGCTGCACATCCAGCATGTGGCCGACCTTGCGGGCGAAGAACAGCGCCGACAACAGCACGCCGCTCAGCACGCCCTTGGCCAGATCATGGGTGGCCACGGTGACCACAACGGTCAGCAGCATCACGGCTGAGGAACTGCGGGGATGCGTGCGCAGGTCGCGCAGCGAGCGCCAGCTGAAGGTGCCGATGCTGACCATGATCATCACCGCCACCAGTGCGGCCATCGGAATCTGCCGCACCAGGTCGCTGCCGTACACCACCAGCACCAGCAGCAGTACGCCGGCCACCAGGCAGGACAGGCGCCCGCGGCCACCGGAGGTCACGTTGATGACCGACTGGCCGATCATCGCGCAGCCGGCCATGCCTCCGAGGAAACCGGTCACCGTGTTGGCCAGGCCCTGGCCGACGCATTCGCGGTTGCGTTCGCTGGGCGTCTCGGTGATGTCCTCGACGATCTGCAGGGTCATCATCGATTCGAGCAGGCCGACCACCGCCAGCGTCGCCGACACCGGCAGCAGGATGCGCAGGGTGTCCCACGTCAACGGCACGTCGGGAATGAAGAAGTGCGGCAGGCTGTCGGGCAGCTGCCCCATGTCGCCCACCGTGCGCACGTCGATGCCGAATCCGATCACTACAGCGGTGAGCACGGCGATCGCCACCAGCGGCGACGGCACGGCGCGGGTGAGGCGTGGCAGCAGGTAGATGATCGCCAGCGCTGCCGCGCACACCACGTACACCGCGGGCCCACGGCCGAGCAGTTCCGGCATCTGCGCCAGGAAGATCAGTATGGCCAGTGCGTTGACGAAGCCGGTGATGACCGAACGCGAGACGAAGCGCATCAACGAGCCGAGTTTGAACATGCCGGCCACTACCTGCAGCAGGCCGGCCAGGATGCTGGCGGCGAACAGGTACTGCAGGCCGTGATCACGAACGAGATCGACCATCACCAGCGCCATCGCGCCGGTGGCGGCGGAGATCATGCCCGGCCGGCCGCCGGCGATGGCGGTGATCACGGCGATGGAGAACGCGGCATACAGGCCGACTTTGGGGTCGACGCCAGCGATCAGCGAGAACGCGATGGCTTCAGGAATCAGCGCCAGGGCAACAACGGCACCGGACAGCAGATCACCACGGAGGTTGCCGAGCCATTGCTGGCGCAGGGGATAGGACGTTTGCATGGAAAAGCTCCGCGCACACGCGGGCGGGGCCACGTGGCGCTGCAGTGGAAAAACACGGGTTCCTGAGCCGGATGGGCCGGCTGCCGATGGGCGGCAAGGGTCAGGGTGGCGTGATCACTGCAGTGCGTCGTCGGGGAGCGTGGGAGGGGCGGAGTTTACTGCAGCCGATGACCCGGAGGTAGGCCAGACTGCGTGAAAGGCAGTGGCGCATGGCTCCGCTCTACAATGCTGCATGGTCACGGCCCCGCCCCGCTTCTTCGATCCACGCACCGAACAAGGCGTGCTGCGCCTGTCCATCGCCGGTTCGCTGCTGTTGGCTGCAGCGGCGGTGGTGTTCGGCCTGCTGGCCAATTCTTCGCTGATCATCTTCGACGGCATCTACGGCCTGATCGACGTGGTGATGACCTGGTTGTCGCTGCTGGTCGCGCGGCTGATCGCCCTGTCCACGCAGACCGATGCCGTGCAGTCGCGGCTCAACCAGCGCTTCACCATGGGCTTCTGGCACCTGGAACCGATCGTGCTGGGGGTCAGTGGCACGTTGATGATCGGTGCGGCGTTGTACGCGCTGGTCAATGCGGTCGATGCGCTGATGTCGGGCGGGCGCCAGATCGCGCTTGGCCCCGCGATCATCTTCGCCGCACTGTCGATCGTGGCCGAGAGCGCGCTGGCCTGGTTCGTGCTGCGTGCGAACCGGCGCATCGGCTCGGAGTTCATCGCGCTGGACGCGAAGAACTGGGTGATCGCCGCGAGCATGTCGGCCTGCTACCTGGCTGCCTTCCTCGGCGGTGTGCTGGTCCACGGCACGTCATGGGCGTGGGTCGGACCGTACATCGATCCGGCCATCCTGGCGTTCGTCTGCGTGCTGGTGATGATCGCGCCGCTGGGCACTGTGCGGCGCGCACTGGCCGGCATCCTGCTGGTCACGCCGCCGGAACTGCAGGCGCATGTGGATGCGGTGGCGCGGGCGATCGTTGCAAAGCACGGCTTCGTCGAACACCGCAGCTACGTGGCCCAGGTCGGCCGTGGCGAACAGATCGAGCTGTTCTTCGTGGTGCGCGAGGACGACCCGCCGCGGCCCCTGCTGGAGTGGGATCACCTGCGCGACGAGATCGGTGATGCGCTCGGCGAATCATCGCCGGACCGCTGGCTGACCATCATGTTCACCACTGACCGGGAATGGACGATCTAGGCCCACAGGACGTTCAATCAAGTTTTTCAGACGTGTTGTAACCCAACGTGTGCAGAATCCGGGCAAAGTAGGCTCCAACGCACTACCCACCCACTGACCAGGAGCATCCCGATGTCCATCGAAAAGGTTCTGTACACCGCCCAGGCCACCTCCACCGGCGGCCGTGAAGGCCGTTCCGTGTCCTCCGACAACGTGCTGGACATCCAGCTGTCGACCCCGCGCGAGCTGGGCGGCGCTGGCGGCCCGGGCACCAATCCGGAGCAGCTGTTCGCTGCGGGCTATTCGGCCTGCTTCCTCGGCGCGCTGAAGTTCGTCGCCGGCCAGGCCAAGGTCGCACTGCCGGCCGACACCACCGTGACCGGCAAGGTTGGCATCGGCCAGATCCCGACCGGTTTCGGCATCGAAGCCGAGCTGACCATCACCGTGCCGGGCGTGCCGCGCGAGCAGGTGGAAGAGCTGGTGCAGAAAGCGCACATCGTCTGCCCGTACTCCAATGCCACCCGCGGCAACATCGACGTGACGCTGATCGTTGCCTGATGCGGTGATGCCGGCCAGCGGCCGGCACTACCCGCGCGCGGGGCAAAAAAATGGGCGGATGCCGGTCGAAACCGGGCATCCGCCCATCCCACCTTCGTTGTCCCGCAAGGGGGCATGAGGTTGCCGGCCAGCGGCCGGCGCTACCGGGTCACTTCTCGCTCGTAATGAGCTGCACGACGCTGGAGAAATCCAGCTTGCCGCGGCCGGCCTGGTGATTCATCGAGTAGAGGTTGCGGGCCACTTCACCCAGCGGGATCGAGGCGCCGACGCTCATCGCCGCTTCCACCGCCAGGCCCATGTCCTTCAGCATCAGGTCGCTGCCGAAACCGCCGCTGTAGCCGCGCGACGCCGGTGCGTTTTCCAGCACGCCCGGCCACGGGTTGCACACTTCAGTGGCCCAGCTGCGGCCGGTGCTGACCGCCATCATCTGCGACAGCACCTTCGGGTCCAGACCGTGCGCCACGCCAAGCGCGATGGCTTCGCCGGTGACCGCCATGATCACGCCCAGCGCCATGTTGTTGCACAGCTTGGCGACCTGGCCGGCGCCGCTGGCACCCACATGGAAGATGTTCCTGCCCATCGCCTGCAGCACGGGGCGGGCGCGTTCCAGCGCGTCCTCTTCACCGCCGACGATGAAGGTCAGCGTGCCGGCCTGTGCGCCGGCAGTACCGCCGGACACCGGTGCGTCGATCATCTGCAGGCCACGTGCGGCGGCCGCTTCGGAAACCTTGCGCGCGCTGGCCGGAGCGATCGTGCTGCAGTCGATGACCAGCGCACCGGCGGGAATCGCAGCAAGGATGCCGTCGTCGCCCAGGTACACGCCTTCGACGTGGCGGCTGGCCGGCAGCATCGAGATCACCACCTCGGCGTCGGCCAGGGTCTCGCGTGCCGACGGCGCGGCGCTGGCGCCTGCATCGACGGCGGCCTGTACAGCGGCCGGCACCAGATCGAACACGCGCACGGTGTGGCCGTTCTTGACCAGATTGGCGGCCATCGGGCCACCCATGTTGCCCAACCCAATGAATGCAATGCGGCTCATGCCAGGCTCCTTTCAACGACAGGGGTGCCCAGGTCGGCCAGCGGATGCGCGGCATCGGCCCAGGGAGAAGCGAAGAACGTATCGGCCCATGCGCGGCTGGCATCGGCCAGCGTGGCCGGGTTCCACGATGGAGTGCGGTCCTTGTCGATCAGCAGCGCGCGGATGCCTTCGGCAAAATCGCCATGCGCAGCACAATGCAGGGCCGTGATGTATTCCAGCCGGTACACGCTGGCCAGGTCCTGGCCGGTGCTGCGGCGCTGCAGTTCGAAGGCCAGCCGTGCTGAACCCGGCGCACCGGCGGCCAGCGTCTTCTGTGCGGCCTGCAGCCAGGCATCATCGGTCTGCAGGGTGCTGATGCGTTCGACGATGGCGGCGAGATCATCGCCTTCGCACAGCGCATCGACCTGCGCGGCATTGGCCAGCAGCGGGCCGGTAGCCGCGTCGCTGGCGAACGACAGCAGCAGCTGCGACAGGCGCTCGTGGTTGCGTGCGGCATCGGCCGACCACGCGACCTGCAGCAGCGCATCGAACACCGCGCTGCGGCGTTCCTCGGCCACGTGCACGTCGGCCAGACCGGCATAGATCGCATCGCCGGGGTTGAGCAGCGCGCCGGTCAGAGCCAGGAACAGGCCGCCGTTGCCCGGTACGCGCGGCAGCAGCCAGCTGCCACCCACGTCAGGGAACAGACCGACAGTGATTTCCGGGAAGGCCAGCTTGGAACGCTCGCTGACCACGCGATGGCTGGCGCCGGACATCAGGCCGATGCCGCCGCCCATCACGATGCCATGGCCCCAGCACAGGATCGGCTTGGCGTAGGTATGGATCAGGTAGTCGACGCGGTACTCGACGTCGAAGAACTCGGCGGCGTAGTCGTTCTCGCGGATGTCCGTGCGGCCGGCCTCGCGGTAGGCCAGCATGCTCTGGTACAGGCTGTGCAGATCACCGCCGGCACAGAATGCCTTTTCGCCCGCGCCCTGCAGCACCACCAGCGCGATGCCGTCGTCGTCGGCCCAGGCGTTGAGCTGCTTCAGCAGCAGGTGCGCCATCGGCAACGAGAAGCCATTGAGCGTGCGTGGTGCGTTGAGCGTGGCGATGCCGATGCGCGTGCCGTTGCCAGCGGCGCGTTCTTCGAACAGTACCGGTGCTTCGGCAGCGTTCGTGTCGACCGCAGTCATGCGTTCTTCCACTGCGCGGCGCGCTTTTCAAGGAAGGCACTTACGCCCTCGACCTGATCGGCGGTGTCGAACAGATCGACGAAGGCCTCGCGCTCGGCCACCAGTGCCGAGGCATGGGTGCCCGTACGGGTGGACTGCACCAGGGTCTTGCAGGCGGCGATGCTGGTCGGACTCTGCTTGCCAGCCTTCTTCGCCCATTCCAGTGCCAGTGCCTTGGATTCGCCCTTGCCGACCTTTTCTTCGGCAAGACCAATCCGCACCGCGGTCTCGGCGTTGATGCGCTCGCCGAGCAGGATCATGCGCTTGGCCCAGCCCTCGCCGACCAGGCGCGGCAGGTTCTGGGTGCCACCGGCGCACGGCAGCAGGCCAACGGTGGCCTCCGGCAGCGCGACCTGGGCATGGTCTTCGATGATGCGCAGGTCGCAGGCCAGCGCGCATTCCAGGCCGCCGCCCATGGCGTAGCCGTTGATCGCAGCGATCGACACGCCACGGAACGCGGACAGCGCCTCGAAGGCTTCACCGAAGCGGCGCGCCGCTTCGCGTGCGGCCGCCTTGTCGCCGGAGGCGAACTGGTTGAGGTCGGCACCGGCGGAGAAGAACTTCTCGCCGTCCCCGGTGATCACCAGCGCGTAGATCTCGCGGTCTGCGTTGAGCGCGCCCACCAGGTCGCGCAGCGCCGACAGGCTGTGCACGGTCCAGGTATGCGCCGGCGGGTTGTTCAGGGTGACCACGGCGGTGTGGCCATCGGCCTCGACCTTCAGGCCCACGTGCTCCTGGGTACGCCAATCCTTCATCGCAGTTCCTCTTCGGTATTGAGCAGGTGACGGGCAACGATCACCCGCATGATCTCGTTGGTGCCTTCCAGGATCTGGTGCACGCGGCTGTCGCGCAGCAGGCGCTCGATCGGATATTCGCGGATGTAGCCGTAGCCACCGTGGATCTGCAGGGCTTCGTTGCAGATGTTGAAGCCGGCATCGGTGGCGAAACGCTTGGCCATCGCGCACCACACGTTGGCATCGCTGGCACCGGCATCGAGCTTGCGGGCGGCGGTATGCACCATCTGCCGCGCCGCGACCAGTTCGATGGCCATGTCGGCCAGCTTGAACTGCAGTGCCTGGAACTCGGACAACGCCTTGCCGAACTGGCGGCGCTCGCCCATGTAACGGCGTGCTGCATCCAGCGCACCCTGCGCAGCACCCAGCGAGCAGGCGGCGATGTTGATGCGGCCGCCATCGAGCCCCTTCATCGCCAGCTTGAAGCCGCCACCCTCCTCTCCCAGAAGGTGGCTGACCGGTACGCGGACGTTTTCGAAGGTGATGCCGCGGGTGGGCTGGCTGTTCCAGCCCATCTTCTCTTCCTTGCGGCCGTAGCTGATGCCCGGCAGGTCGGCTGGCACGGCGATCGCGCTGACCCCGCCTGCACCAGCACCGCCGGTGCGTGCCATCACCACCAGCAGCTCGGTGGCACCGGCGCCGGAAATGAAGGCCTTGGAGCCATTCAACACATAGAAATCGCCATCGCGCACGGCGCTGGTCTTCAGCGAGGCCGCATCCGAACCGGCACCCGGCTCGGTCAGGCAGTACGAGGCCAGCTTGCTGCCCGACGACAGGTCATTGCCCCATGCATCGCGCAGGGCCGGCTGGCCCCACTTGGACACCATCCACGACGCCATGTTGTGGATGCTGATGTAGGCCGCGGTCGACGGATCGACGTTGGCGAGCTCCTCGATGACGACGGCGGCGTCCAGTCGGCTCAGGCCGCTGCCGCCCACTTCCGGGTCCATGTACAGACCGCAGAAGCCCAGTTCACCGGCCTTGGCGATCGCCTCGCGCGGAAAGATGCCCTCCGCATCCCATCGCGCGGCGTGCGGCGCCAGTTCGGCCTGTGCGAAGTCGCGCGCCGCTTCGCGGTACGCCTGCTGCGCTTCTTCCTGTTCCGTCGTCATCGAGTGGCTCATGGCTGCTCCCTGCTGTTACTTCAGGCTGATCGTGGTGTTGACGCCGTGGCTCAGCGTCTCGTCGTCGAACCAGCGCGCGGTGACGGTCTTGGTCTGCGTGTAGAACAGCACCACCTGCTTGCCGTACGGACCCAGGTCGCCCAGCTTGGAAGCGCGCGAACCGGTGAACGAGAACAGCGGCACCGGCACCGGGATCGGCACGTTGATGCCGACCTGGCCGACGTCGATGTCTTCCTGGAACCGGCGTGCGGCTGCACCGCTCTGGGTGAACAGCGCGGTGCCGTTGCCGTTCGGGTTGCTGTTGACCATGGCGATGGCCTCATCCAGCGTTTCCGCTTCCAGGATGACCAGCACCGGCCCGAAGATTTCTTCCTGGTAGATGCGCATGTCGGTGGTGACACCGGCAAAGATGGTCGGGCCGACGAAGTTGCCCTTCTCGAACCCATCCACCTGCGGCTTGCGGCCATCCAGCACCAGCTTGGCGCCCTGCTCCACGCCCGAAGCGATCAGGCCTTCGACACGCTCACGGGCGCTGCAGGAAATGACCGGACCGACGTCAGTACCGGCCACGGTGCCGCCGCTGACCTTCAGGGTCTTGGCTTTCTCGACCAGGTCCTGCACCCAACCGCGCGCTTCACCGACCAGCACCAGGGTGGAGGCAGCCATGCAGCGCTGGCCTGCCGCACCGAAGGCAGCGCCGACCATCGCGTTGAGGGTCTGCTCCTTGTTGGCGTCCGGCAGCACCACGGCGTGGTTCTTGGCGCCCATCATGCACTGCACGCGCTTGCCGGCCAGCGAGGCGCGGTTGTACACGTGGGTGCCGACGCGGGTGGAACCGACGAACGACACGGCCTTGATGTCCGGGTGGTCGCAGATGGCGTTGACCACTTCCTCGCCACCGTGGACGACGTTCAGCACGCCCTTCGGAATGCCGGCTTCCAGCGCAAGCTCGACCAGGCGCATGGTGACCATCGGGTCCTGCTCGGACGGCTTGAGGATGAAGGTGTTGCCGGTGGCAATGGCCATCGGGAACATCCACAGCGGGATCATCGCCGGGAAGTTGAACGGGGTGATGCCTGCGCACACGCCCAGCGGCTGCATGATGCTGTAGGTGTCGACGCCATTGGCCACGTTGTTGGCCAGCTCGCCCAGCTGCAGATTGCCGATGGCGGCCGCATGCTCGACCACTTCCAGGCCGCGGAACACATCGCCTTCGGCGTCCGGCAGGGTCTTGCCCTGTTCGGCGGTGAGGATGTGCGCCAGCTCGCTCATGTTCTCGCGGATCAGCTGCTGGTACTTCAGGAAGATGCGCGCGCGGGTGCCGATCGGGGTCTTGCGCCAGGTCTTGAAGGCTTCCTTGGCGGCAGCCACGGCGGCGTCGACTTCACCCGTGGTGGCGAACGGCACCTGGGCCAGCACGTCCTGGGTAGCCGGATTGATCACGTCCTGCCAGTGGGAAGTGGCCGATTCAACGAACTGGCCATCGATCAGCATGCGGATACGGGGCGCTGCAACAGTCATGACGACAATCCACGGGGTGCGAAAGATGCTTGGCATTATTCACAGCACGCACCTCGATTTCCGGCCTGAATCCGCTTAATCTGGCCAATGCCCGCCACGATTCCTGTTAATTCTGTGAATTCTTCAGCCCCCCAGCGCCAACTCGGTCTGCGCCTGCTACGCCTGCGCGAGCAGCGTGGCTACAGCCAGGCCGACCTTGCCCGCGCATTGGGGCTGTCGGCCAGCTACCTGAACCAGATCGAGCGCAACAAGCGTCCACTGACGCCTTCGGTGCAGAAGAAGCTGGGCGAGGTGTTGGGCGATGTTTCCGCCCTGTTCGACGACAATGAGCCCGCCGCACTGCAGGAGTCGCTGGGCGAGACCCTGCGCGACTTGGGCCTGGCCGACGTCAGCGCCACCGAACTGCGCGCGCTGGCCGGCAACCTGCCGCAGGTCAGCCGCGCGCTGCTGGACCTGCACCGCCGCCACCTGGCATTGCGCGAGCATGCCGCCGCGCTGGAATTCCAGTTGGGCGAGCCCGGCGCGGGCAGCACGCTGCCGGCCGGTGACCAGGTGCGCGAGTTCTTCAACCGCATGCACAACCACATCCCCGAACTGGACGAACTGGCCGAGCAGCTGTTCGCCGAATGGGGGCTGGCGCCGGGACACGTGGCACCACGGCTGCGCCAGTTGCTGGCCGACCGTCACGGGGTGCTGGTGGAAGTAGCCGCGCTGCAGGCCGGGCGCGAGAAGCGCCAGTACGACGCCGGCAGCCGTACGTTGTGGCTGCCCGACTACCTGGAGCCGGGCCAGCAGGCGTTCCAGATGGCGGTCGAGCTGGCACTGCGCGGCTACCTGCCGCAGATCGATGCGGTGATCGCGCGCACCGGCTTCACCGACGATGCGCGCATCGCGCAGGCGCGCATCGGCCTGTCCAACTATTTCGCCGGCGCGCTGGTGATGCCGTACATGCGCTTTCTGCGCGCGGCCGAGGCCAGCAGCTATGACATCGAGCTGCTGGCGCACCAGTTCGGCGTGGGATTCGAGGCGGTCTGCCATCGCTTGAGTACGCTGGCACGCCGCAGCGCCCCGGGCCTGCCGTTCTTCTTCATCCGCGTGGACCGCGCCGGCAACGTGTCCAAGCGCCACTCGGCCACCGATTTCCACTTCTCGCAGGTGGGTGGTTCGTGCCCGTTGTGGATCGTCTACGAGGCGTTCAACCAGCCCGGACGCATCCTCACCCAGACCGCGCGCATGCCCGATGGCCGCCGCCATTTCTGGCTGGCACGGCAGGTCAGCAGCGGCCCGGTGGGCCACGGCCAGCCACGCAAGACCTTCGCGGTGGCACTGGGCTGTGACCTGCAGCATGCGGACAGGCTGGTGTATTCGCTGGGGTTGGACGTGCAGAGCCCGGGCAATTCGGTGTCGATCGGGCCGGGCTGCCGGGTGTGCCCGCGCGAGGACTGCATGCAGCGCGCGTTTACCCAGTTGCCGGGAAGGTAGGGGCTGGTTCGGCAGGGCTGCGCCCTGTACCTGCTTCAATCCAAGGCGACAGCAAAAGCAACAGCGGGCATTCCGTGGGATGGCATGGCCTGCTTTTGGTGGGTGTCGACCTTGGTCGACACGGTAGATCCACGCCATGCGTGGATGCGCTTCGATGAATTGTCGACTATTCGATTTCGTTGGAGATGCATCCACGCATGGCGTGGATCTACTAAACCTTTCGAGCGTAGGCTGCATCCCACTGGGGATGCCCGCCCCGGAGACCGCCATGCCCCTGCTGCGCCCCTGCCTGGCCCTGCTGCTTGCTGCCGTCGCTGCGCCGGCATGGGCCAAGTTCTCCATTGCCGCCTGCAACGACGCCGGCGACTGCGGCGTGGCGGTGGCCACCCACAACCTCGCCGTCGGCGGTGTCGGCGTGCCGTGGGCGCAGGCCAAGGTCGGCGCGGTCGCCAGCCAGTTCGAAACCAACCCGACCTATGGTTCGAAGGGGCTGGCGCTGCTGGCCAAGGGCCATACGCCACAGCAGGTGCTCAAGCAACTGCTTGACGAGGACGGCGACTTCGATGGCACCACCATCGCCGAACGCCAGGTCGGGCTGGTCAGTGCGCGTGGCGGCAACGCGCAGTACACCGGCGCCACCGCACAGCAGGCCGATTGGGCGGGTGCCGTTGGCGATGGCCAGGTGAGCGTGCAGGGCAACGGACTGGCCGGGCCGGACGTACTTGCGGCGATGCAACGCGCGTTTGCGGCCACCCACGGTGAGCTTGCCGCGCGGCTGTTGGCCGCGCTGGAAGCAGGACAAGCGGCAGGCGGGCAACGCAGCGGGCAATGGTCGGCGGCGCTGCTGGTGCGAACGCCGGGCGGCGACTGGCAGGACACCGACCTGCGCGTGGATGCCGATCCGCGCGCCGTAGCGCGATTGCGCGAGCTGTACGACATGCGGCTTTCAAATGACGCGATCATCCGCGCCGAGCAGCAGTGGGAACGCGGCGATGTTGCGGCTGCGCGCGCATCGCTGGCCACATCGCTTGCGCTCGCGCATGGCTGGGACCGCACGTGGGCGCGTGCCGCGCGATTGGCAATGTCGCACGGTGAAGCCGCATTGGCCCGCGAGTACCTGGCGGGATTGCGCACGCTCAATCCGGGATGGGTGAAGCAGGAACTGGCCTTGCCGTTGTACGCGCCATTGCGCGGCGATGCGGTGGTCGAGGCGTGGCGGTAGCCCGCGGTAGATCCACGCCATGCGTGGATGCCTCCACTCAATAGATCGGCGTCACCTTCATCTGCGGCAACGGCCGTGGCGATCCGTCGGTGAGGTCGGGGCCGAGGTCATCCCAACTGCGCCCCTGCTCCACCATCAACCCCCACAGCTGCTGCGATGCCAGCCGCTTGTCTTCCGAGCCCAGCTTGTAGGACGGCGGTGGCGGCGCGCCGGTGGCCACCATCGCATAGGCCGCGCGATAGGCCAGCACCTGCTGCGCCGGATCATCGGTGCGCGAAATCTCCAGCGTGTAGCGCTGGTAGGCCGAGGCCAGGTTGCGCCAACGGATCCAGTAATGGTTCTCGAACGAGAACGAACAGAAGCGTGCGCCGGCCAGGCTGCCCTTGTCGGCGATGCGGGTCAGCACCTCCTGTGGCATGTCCAGGTTCATGCCGCCCTCGTCGCCCTGCAGGCTCACATGCACGATGCGGTCGCGATAACCGGGCGCACGCGCCTGCAGCAGGTCGCGCCAGTTCTGCATGGTGGCCACCACCGCAAACAGGAAGCGGCCCAGTTCGCCGGCCGCCAACGGCGTGGCAATGGACTGGTAATGGCGCTGCCATCCATGGCGGTTCTCGGTGGGCAGGAATACCGAGCGCTCCAGCGCCGGACGGCTGTCGCTCTCGCGCACCACCGGTTCGGGGCGTTGCGGGTAAACCAGGTTGATGGCAAAGGTCGGCCAGCGCGGCAGCGCCGCATCGAACAGGTGGATAGGGAAGTTGCTGCTGATGCCACCATCGGAGAACCAGCACACCCGGAACGCGGTGATCACCGGACCGCAGGCCTGGCCTGCGCTGGTCAGGCCCTCCATGCTGTCGGCCACGTTGTGCCCGGCCTCGCCTCCAGCCGTCGATGTCGGCTCGCAGCGACGTTCGCGACGCGAAGGCTCATGCAGCGGCACCGCGCTGATCAGCAGCGGGAAGCTGAGGCTCATGCGTGTGGCCACCAGTACCGGCAACGACGCGCCCTGCGGCAGGTGGTAGTAGTTGCGACCCTCAACCTCGCGCGGTGGACCGGCATGGTCGACCATCCACTGCACAACGCTGGCCGGAAACAGCTGCTCGAACTCCTCGCGCAGGAACCAGAACTGCGCGCCGCCCAACGGCAATGTGCGCGGTTCATTGTGCGAAACGCAGGTGGTGATCATCTGCAGGGTGATCGCATGCGGACTGTGTGGTTCGCCTACATAACGCGGCGCGTCGTGCAGATCGGCGAAAGTCAGCGGTGCATCCATCGGCTTGCCCGACAGCTGCTGCAGGCTTTCATGCAGCCACTCGGTCAGCGCCGGCGTGCCTGCGTCCCGGCTCAGTCCACTGCAGAGCCCCAGCAGGTTGCGCCGCGCCACCCGTGCCACACGCAGCGCAGCGCCGGCTACACCTGCACCATAGGCACACAACAGCGACGGCAGCAGGGTCGCCGCCACGCCGCTCCAGCCACCGCCCCACCAGCCCAGGCCAAGCAGCAGTGCCAGCGACACCAGCACTTCCAGCGGCGCGATCTGGAACACCGCGATGGCCAGGCACAGCAGCTTGCGCGGCCAGCCGGCGTTGCCGGTCAGCACCACCAGCAGCCGATACGCAGCGCGTGCGCCAGCGGCCGGCTGGAACAGGCCGTAGATGAATCCACGCCGCGACAACTGTGCCGACACCGCCGACAGGCCGCCATATCCCGCATCGCCGGGCAGGGTTTCGCCTGCCTGCTGGCGCCGGTCACCGTATGCCGCAGCGGCCGCCACGGCAGCGGCGATCGCGCCGGCCGACGTGCCACCGATGCTCTTGAAACGGTATTCGCGGGCCAGCGCGAGCACCGCGTTGGGATACACGATGCCGCTGGTGATGCCGCCTTTCATGACCAGATCGCAGTACTTGTCTGCCACTACCCTTCCTCCGCTTGCCAACGGCGCGCCGCAGCGCGTATTGCCATCCCTGGACCGGTGAGACCTGCCTGTCATTGCCATAGCGCTTGGGCGCGGGGCACGGAACGTGTGAAAGGCTCCCATCCAACGCCAGGAATGCAGTATGACGTGGAGCCCTCTCACTGCCTGAGACCACCGCCGCAGTTGTGCAGGCACGTGGCCGGCAGGCAGCCGCCATACCGTGCTGGCAGCTGTCTGGCACCACTGGCGGAGACTTGACCGGCGGCACCGAAGGCGTAGCATCTGCAGCAAGCCAAGGGACAGACCCTTCGCTGCCACAACGACATGAGGGATTCTCATGGAATTCGACTATCTCGTCTTCATCGGGCGTTTCGAGCCCTTCCACAACGGCCATGCCGCCGTTGCCCGCCTTGCCCTGAGCAGGGCCCGCAAGCTGATCTTCCTGGTCGGCTCTGCCGATACCCCCCGCAGCCTGCGCAATCCCTGGACCGTGGCCGAACGCGCCGTGATGATCCAGGCCGCCCTCGATGGCAACGCCGATCGCCTGCTGATCCAGCCACTGCGTGACCACCTGTACAACGAAGCCCAGTGGATCGCCAGCGTGCAGCGCCATGTGGCCGAAGCCCTGCGCAACGATGGTGCCGCACCCGATGCGAAGGTCGGCCTGATCGGCATGGACAAGGATGCTTCCAGCTACTACCTGCGGGAGTTCCCACAATGGCCGCTGGTCGACGTGCAGCACACTGCTACCTTGTCGGCCACCGAGTTGCGCCGTTACCTGTTCGAAGCCGGCGACGTGGATTTCCACGGTGCACTGCTGATGCTGCGCGGCAATGTACCGGCACCGGTGTACGACATGCTCGAGGCGTTCCGCAGAAGCTCGCCGGCCTACGCGCAGCTGGTGGCCGAGTACCGTTTCATCGAGCAGTACAAGGCCGCCTGGAAGGATGCGCCATACGCACCCACCTTCGTCACCACCGATGCGGTGGTCGTGCACTCGGGCCACGTACTGCTGGTCCGCCGTCGTTCGGCACCGGGCAAGGGCCTATGGGCGCTGCCCGGCGGCTTCGTCGGCCAGGAACAGAGCCTGCTCGACAGCTGCCTGCGCGAACTACGCGAGGAAACCCGGCTGAAGATTCCACTGCCGGTGCTGAAAGGCTCGCTGAAGGGCCAGCAGGTGTTCGACCATCCCGAGCGCAGCCAGCGCGGCCGCACCATCACCCATGCCTTCCACTTCGAATTCCCCGCTGGCGAACTGCCGGCGGTGCGCGGTGGCGACGACGCCGACAAGGCGCGCTGGATTCCGGTCAGCGAGGCGCTGGACATGGGCCCGCAGCTGTTTGAAGACCACCTGCACATCCTGGAGTACTTCCTGGGCCGGGGCTGATCCGACCGGGCCCTGCAGAACCTGTTTTCCCCACCGGCGGACAGACCACCGGTGCCACTCGACGCGAAGGAGCTTCCGTCATGCATTACCTCGATAACCTTCTCCTCAACACCGACAGCTACAAGGCCAGCCACTGGCTGCAGTATCCGCCGGGTACCGACGCCACGTTCTTCTACGTGGAGTCGCGCGGCGGCCTGCACGATCGCACGGTGTTCTTCGGCCTGCAGGCGATCCTCAAGGATGCCCTGGCACGGCCGGTCACCCACGCCGACATCGACGACGCCGCAGCGCTGTTCGCCGCGCATGGCGAACCGTTCAACGAAGCCGGCTGGCGCGATATCGTCGAGCGTCTCGGCGGCCATCTGCCGGTACGCATCCGCGCCGTACCCGAAGGCAGCGTGGTGCCCACGCACCAGGCACTGATGACCATCGAGTCGACCGACCCCGCCGCCTTCTGGGTGCCGTCCTACCTGGAAACCCTGCTGCTGCGCGTGTGGTACCCGGTCACCGTGGCGACCATCAGCTGGCATGCGCGGCAGACCATCGCCGGCTTCCTGCAGCAGACCAGCGATGACCCCCAGGGGCAGCTGCCGTTCAAGCTGCACGACTTCGGCGCACGCGGCGTCTCCAGCCTGGAATCTGCCGCACTTGGCGGTGCCGCGCACCTGGTCAACTTCCTCGGCACCGATACGGTGTCGGCGCTGTGCCTTGCACGTGCGCACTACCACGCGCCGATGGCGGGCTATTCGATTCCGGCCGCCGAGCACAGCACCATCACCAGCTGGGGCCGCGAGCGCGAAGTGGATGCGTACCGCAACATGCTGCGCCAGTTCGGCACGCCCGGTGCGATCGTGGCCGTGGTGTCGGACAGCTATGACATCTACCGTGCCATCAGCGAACACTGGGGTACCACCCTGCGCGAGGAAGTGATCGCTTCCGGCGCCACGCTGGTCATCCGCCCGGATTCTGGCGACCCGGTCGAGGTGGTCGCCGAGAGCCTGCTGCGGTTGGATGCCGCGTTCGGTCACACGATCAACGGCAAGGGCTATAGGGTGCTCAACCGTGTCCGCGTCATCCAGGGCGATGGCATCAACCCGGACACGATCCGCGCGATCCTGCAGCGCACCACCGATGATGGCTACTCGGCCGACAACGTGGCCTTCGGCATGGGCGGCGCGCTGCTGCAGCGGCTGGACCGCGATACCCAGAAGTTCGCACTGAAGTGCTCGGCAGCGCGGGTGGACGGTGACTGGATCGACGTCTACAAGGATCCGGTCACCGATGCCGGCAAGGCCAGCAAGCGCGGCCGTATGCGCCTGCTGCGCCGCCTGGACGACGGCAGCCTGCATACGATGCCGCTGCCGGCCGATGGCGATGACACCCTTCCGGCTGGCTTCGAGGATGCGATGGTGACCGTGTGGGAGAACGGCCGCCTGCTGCACGACCAGCGCCTGGATGACATCCGCGCGCGGGCCGCTGCCCAGCGTTGAGGACCCATCCACGCATGGCGTGGATCTACCTGGGGGTCAGAGCCTGTTGCGGGGCGGCGGGATCCGGCCCTTGGGCCTTGACCGGCGCCGTCAACACGTCCACCGTGGGCGCGCCGAAGGTATCCCTGCCGTGGTCTGGATGACGACAGGGATTTAAACGGGAATCCGGTGAAGGCGCCTCGCGCGCCCATTCCGGAGCTGCCCCGCAGCGGTGAATGGAAACGAATCCTGCCAACAGCACTGGGCTCGCGCCTGGGAAGCGGCAGGTAGTAGGTGGGCTGCGGCCCGTGTCCATCAGCCCGAATACCGGCCCCGGCCGGGGGACTCGACCGTCCCCTGACTCGACCTGGAATCTCCGCGGGGAGGTTGCCGGGGCCATCGTCGTCCTGCGCGTGCAGGCTGCGTGGCCGCGCGCGTCCTGTTCACGGTTTCCGGCCAGACCCGTTGCCCACGCCCAGACGCACCCGACGATGAACGAGCTCCAACGCCCCACCCTGACTCTTCCCGACAACGGCCAGCGACTGCTGCTGCATTCGTGCTGCGCGCCGTGCTCGGGCGAAGTGATGGAGGCGATCACCGCCTCCGGAATCGACTACGCGATCTTCTTCTACAACCCCAACATCCACCCGGTGAAGGAGTACGAGCTGCGCAAGCAGGAGAACATCCGCTTCGCCGAGCAGCACAACATTCCCTTCATCGACTGCGACTACGACACCGACAACTGGTTCAGCCGTGCGCGTGGCATGGAGAATGAACCCGAGCGCGGCATCCGCTGCACGATGTGCTTCGACATGCGTTTCGAGCGCACCGCGCTGTACGCGCACGAACACGGCTACGACACCATCAGCTCCTCGCTGGGCATCTCGCGCTGGAAGAACATGGCGCAGATCAACGACTGCGGCGTGCGCGCCGCCTCGCATTACGAAGGCCTGCAGTACTGGGACTACAACTGGCGCAAGGGTGGTGGTGCCAGCCGCATGGTCGAGATCAGCAAACGCGAGCAGTTCTACCAGCAGGAATACTGTGGCTGCGTGTATTCGCTGCGCGATGCCAACCGCCACCGCCGCGAGAACGGCCGCGAGCGCATCAAGATCGGCCTGCTGTATTACGGGCAGGACAATGACGCCGCCAGCAGCGATTGACGTGCGCGCGAGGGGCGGCCACGCTGGTCGCCCTTCTTCCGTTGTGCCGGACCTGCCATGACCACCCTGCCCGCTGACGTCGCCCTGCTGGTGATCGACCTGCAGCCGGACTTCATGCCCGGTGGCGCCCTCGCATGCGAACAGGGCGATGCGCTGGTGGCGCCGATCACAACACTGCTGGCCGAGCGCCGCTACCGCACCGTGGTGGCGACCCAGGACTGGCACCCCGCCGACCATGCCTCCTTTGCCAGCCAGCATCCGGGGCATCTGCCTTTTGAAGCGATCCTGCTGCACGCGCAGCCGCAGACGCTGTGGCCGGACCACTGCGTGCAAGGCAGCGCGGGCGCCGCACTGCACCCCGGCGTGGACTGGACCGTAGCCGACCTCATCCTGCGCAAGGGCACCCGCCAGCAGGTGGATTCGTACAGCGCCTTCCGCGAAAACCACGGCCCCGACGGCACGCGCCCGGCGACCGGACTGGCCGGCTGGCTGCACGAACGAGGGATCCGCGAGGTGCACGTGTGCGGGTTGGCGCGCGATTACTGCGTGCTGTGGAGCGCGCAGGACGCGGTGAAGTCCGGCTTCCGGGTGAAGTTCCTGTGGGAGCTGACCCGCCCGGTGACCGACGCCAACGACGGCATGGTGCGCGAGGCCTTGGCGAAGGCGAGGATTGCGATCCTGTAAGCGGCATGTCGCCTCTGCCGCTTGTGTGACTGATTCGCAACCTGCAGAATCGAGCCATCCAGCCCTCCAAGTACGCCCCCCAACAGATCGCGGGACGGCCGAACCGAGGGCTTTTCATTGGATGACGCCAGGAGGGCAAAGGTATGCCGACGGCAGTTCTCATTGATGGCGGCTACTTCATCAAGCGCTTTCGCCGCATCGAACCCCACAACGCTTACAACGCTCAACGCGCCGCCGAGGTCGCCCACCGATGGGCCATCGCCCATCTGAAGCATGCAAGTGGCGAGCGAAGGGATCTCTATCGCATCTTCTTCTACGACTGCCCGCCGCTGCGCAAGAAGATGCACAACCCGATTTCTGGTCTGTGCACCGACTATTCGCGATCCGACGAAGCGCTCTTCAGAACCAGCCTGCACGAGGCACTGAAGCAAAAGCGGAAGGTCGCCCTGCGTCTTGGCCATCTCACCGACTTCAGTTCGTGGACGACCGGGTCACGAACCTTCGACGACCTGCTCAAGGGAAAGCGAACGTTCGGCGATCTTCAGGCCGACGAGCTGCAACCGAATGTGCGACAGAAAGGCGTGGATATGCGTATCGGGATCGACATTTCGTCACTCGCCCTCAAGCGTCAGGTCCGCCAGATCATTCTGATGGCGGGTGATGCTGACTTCGTGCCGGCCGCGAAGCTCGCCCGACGTGAAGGGGTCGATTTCGTGCTGGATCCGATGTGGTCATCCATTCCCAAAGGGCTGATGGAACACATTGATGGCGTGCGCTCTACTTGCCCCAGACCATTGGAGCAACAGCGGGCGCATCGCGGGCAATTGCCGTGTGCCATCCTGGGAACCACCAGTGCTACCTGAACACCACCGTGCGGTGCCCGTTGAGCAGGATTCGGTGCTCCACGTGCCGGCGAACCGCCCGCGCCAGCACCTGCGATTCGGTATCGCTGCCCAGCCGTACCAGCTCCCTCGGGGTCATCGCGTGGTCCACGCGGGCCACGTCCTGTTCGATGATCGGGCCTTCGTCCAGATCCTCGGTGACGTAGTGCGCGGTGGCGCCGATGATCTTGACCCCACGCGCGTGCGCCTGGTGGTACGGCTGCGCGCCCTTGAAGCTGGGCAGGAAGCTGTGGTGGATGTTGATTGCCCTGCCCGCCAGCGCACGGCACAGAGTGGGCGAAAGAATCTGCATGTAGCGCGCCAGCACCACCAGGTCGATGCGCTCGCGTTCGACCAGGTCGATGATCTGCTGTTCCTGCGCCGCACGCGTGTCCGAGTTCACCGGCAGATGGTGGAACGGCACCTGGTAGGACGCCGCCAGCGCTGCGAAGTCAGCATGGTTGGATGCCACCGCAGCGATATCCACCTTCAGCTGGCCGCTGTGTGCGCGGAACAGCAGGTCGTTCAGGCAATGGCCCTGCTTGCTGACCAGTACCAGCAGGCGTGGCCGGCGGCGCCCGTCATGCAACTGCCAGTCCATGCCGAAGTCCGCTGCCAGTGCGGCCATCGCCTTGTGCACGGTGTTCAGCGGCAGGCCCGCATCGCGGTCGAAGTGCACGCGCAGGAAGAAGCGACCGCTCTCCTCGTCGCCGAACTGCTGGGCGTCGAGGATGTTGCAGCCGTGGTCGAACAACAGGCCCGACACGCGATAGACGATGCCGGTGCGGTCGGGACAGGAGAGGGTGAGGATGGAATCGGGGCGCATTGCCCGAGTGTAGGGCAGCACACTCCCGCGGTGCACGATGCTGTCAAATGCAACCATCAGTTAGAAACGAGGCGCAGAGCGCGCATGATTGGAGCAAGTTCCTCCCCCGCACCTCGCCAACCGGTTCCAGTTTCAATGACCCGACCCTCGCGAACAAGGTGAAAGACCGGAGTCTGCTGACGGTCGAAAGCCGCCCACCTCTTGTCCATGTACATCACGCTCATCGGCAGCTCAGGATGAAGTCCATTCCATTCGGCGATGCTATCGCCGGCCCAGTGCGGGCCATTGGGCACTACCAACACCAGCTTAGCGCGGAGCCCCTGGTAGGCAGGTTGGGCGACAATGTTCTGCAGAGCTCTTCGTGAGTGGCCACAACCCGGATGAACGATGGCAACAACCTGATCTCCGCTCAGCCGTATCGAATCACGAACGAGGGAACCGTCAGCCTGGACTGCGTACACGGGCAGGCCGGGCGGGAAGCGGCCCGGAAGAACCCGCGGAAGCGCCGGGACATTACTGAGCCACTGGCGACGCAACCGTTCTGCTTGGGCAAAATCGCCCCTTGCCACGTGTAGTCCTATCAGCCTGCGATGATGCTCAGCGCCGGCGGTGCCGCGCTCGACCAACAGGCCGTACTGTGCCAACGCATTGCGCAGCGGTTCTGCATCCGGTACGTAGTTGGCGAACAGCGCCGCAGCCTTGAACTGGTCCTCGATGACGCGGTCCTTGCTTCTGCAGCCGACCGTACGTGATGCCGTGCGACCCGCACGGTAGATGTGCGACAGCGCCTCGATGCGATCACGTGCAGATGCATTCAGCGTTGTCGCCTCCGCCTTCAACAGCTGTGTGTAGGTATCGGCCTTACACATGGATACAGGGCTGATACTGGACGCAGCTCCTAGAACAAGCATCCATCCGGGGAGCAGCATGCGCGCTCAACAACCCGACATGCAGACGAACTCTGTGGACTCTCTGCACGTGGCACGGGCGACACATCGATATCCCATGTGATCCTCCACGAGCTCACCGGATTGGACATACGAGCGATGGATATCGCGATCAACCTCATTCTCGACACGCAACCCTGGCATCAGCCGGAGTGTGCGTTCGGCACCGAACAGCGACAGCAGCCGGTGGGCTTGACTGTAGCTCAGCTCGCTGGCGATGGCTTCCGTCGAGTAGCCAACCAGGCCGTTCTCGTTGAACGACAGCGAGGTCAGGAACTGCTCCAGCCCGTGCACGGACAGGAGCGCCAGCGGCGAATCCACGGGGATCACGGCGAGATAGCTGTCCAGGCGCGCTGCGCTGGATATCTGGGCGTTCTTCTGCGCGACGAGCACCTGCTCACGTACTGATTCCCGCACACCATCGCCCGTCTGGGCGGCAGCGGCAGCGGAGTAGGCAAGCACCAGTGCAAGCAAAGAGACGCGCATGCGGTTCTGCATGATGAACTCCTGTATGCGGCGAACGTGCCATGGTCAGCGTAGTGCGGGGCGTTGCGGCAGGATTGTGCGTGCGGTCTCGCAATGCCTGCATTGCAACAATTCCTATGCCACCGGCCGCTGGGGTTCGCGGGCAAAGCGGCGCTTGGTACAGACCCAAGCGATACTTGGCCTTCCGCATGGCAAGCTGGTCGGTCATGAACCTGTTGCAGCTCATCCGCAGCTTCACCCGCACCGCAGAGACCGGCAGCATTGCCGCTGCGGCACGCACCCTTGGCATCAGCGCCACCGCCGTGGGCCAGAACATCAACCGTCTGGAAGCCCACCTGGGCGTGCGCCTGCTGAATCGCAGTACGCGCCAGCTGGCGCTGAGCGAGGCCGGCACGGTGTACCTGGCACAGGTGCGGCATCTCGAAGCCGACCTGGCACGCGCGCAGGCCATGGTCACCGGCGACGTGGAACCGGCTGGGCCCCTGCGCATCGCCAGCAGCAGCGCGTTCGGCCGGCACGTGCTGGCACCGCTGCTGCCCTCGCTGCAGCAGCGCTACCCGCAGCTGCAGCTGGAACTGCGCCTGACCGATCGCGCCGTGCAGCACGGTGCCGAGGCGGTGGATGCAAGCATCCGCATTGGCGCGCAGCTGGAGGACGGCCTGGTGGCGCGGCCCCTGGCACGCATTCCGTTCGTCTTCTGCGCATCGCCGGCGTACCTGCAGGCACACGGCACGCCGCTGGAGCCGGCGCAGCTGGCCACCCATCGCGGCCTGCTGCACCGCTTCCCCACCGATGGCCGACCACTGCGCTGGGGCCTGCTGAAGGATGGCCAGCGGGTGGACGCGGCACTGCCGCCGAGCATGGTCTGCGACGACATCGATGCGCTGGCCGAACTGGCCGCTGCCGGTGCGGGTATCACCCGGCTGGCGGCGTTCGTGGCCGAACCGTACCTGGGCGACGGGCGACTGCAGTCGGTGTTCGGGCCCGCCACCGACTGGAAGCCGGAGCCGATGGAGGTCTACTTCTGCGTCAGCGACCGCCGCGATTTCACCGCCAAGATCCGCGCGCTGTTCGAGCACCTGCAGGCCGGCCTGCCGCCGGCCTGGAAGGTGTAGTGCTCAGCGCGGACTGAACACGCCGCGGGCGTCGCGCGGCTCGCAGCGCAGGTACTGCGGCGCCGGCACCACGCTGTCACCCAGCGCAGCAGCGGCGTGCCACGGCCAACGCGGGTCGTACAGAATGCCGCGGGCCAGCGCGATGGCATCGGCTTGGTTGTGGCGCAGGATCGATTCGGCCTGCTCCGGCTCGGTGATCATGCCTACCGCGATCACCGGCATGCGCACCTTCTTGGCCTTGATCGCCGCCGCGAACGGCACCTGGTAGCCCGGGCCGACGCTGATCTTCTGGCGCTCGTGCAGGCCGCCACTGGAAACGTGCAGGAAATTGCAGCCACGTGCGTCAAGCACCTGTGCCAGCGCCTCGCTCTGCACGATGTCCCAGCCGCCCTCGACCCAGTCGCTGGCGGAGATGCGCACGCCCACGGCGACCTTGTCCGACACCGCGGCACGCACCGCGTCGAACACTTCCACCAGCATCCGCAGCCGGTTCGGCAGCGAGCCGCCGTAGCCATCGGTGCGGCGGTTGCTCAGCGGCGACAGGAACTGGTGCAGCAGATAGCCGTGCGCAGCATGGATCTCGATCAGCTCGAAGCCCAGGCGCTCGGCGCGCACCGCGCTGGCGGCGAAGGCAGCAACGACTTCGGCGATGCCGGCCTCGTCCAGTTCCTGCGGCGCCGGATCGGCGGCATGGAACGGCAGCGGCGACGGTGCGACCGTGGCCCAGCCGCGCGCATCGTCGGCCGGCAGCTGGCCACCGCCATCCCACGGGCGCGCCGTAGAGGCCTTGCGGCCGGCATGGGCCAGCTGCACGCCCAGTGGCATCGGCGACCAGCGGCGCACGCTGGCCAGCACCTGCGCCAGGGCCGCTTCGGTGCCGTCATCCCACAGGCCCAGATCGGCCCAGCTGATGCGGCCTCGCGCTTCGACCGCAGTGGCCTCCAGGATCAACAGGCCCGCACCGGACTGCGCCAGGGTGCCCAGATGCATGGCGTGCCAGTCACTGGCGCGGCCGTCTTCGGCGGAGTACTGGCACATCGGCGCGACGACGATGCGGTTGGACAGGGTCAGGGGGCCGAAGGAGATCGGCGAAAACAGCTGGCTCACGGCAGTGGGGGTGTATCAAAGGGGGGGCGTATTGCACCGCTGTACGGCCGATAGATCAACCGTGTGGGTAGATCGCTGTTTCGTGGGCAAGGGCAGCCGAGCACAGGCTCGGCTCAGCGCGTGGTCCAGCCGGCCAGCGCCTCGGCGCAATCGCGCTCGTCCTTGAACTGCAGCAGGTCGTCGGCACGGGTGCGGCCACGGTTCAGCGCGGCCACCGGCAGGCCAGCCTTGGCTGCGGCCTGCACGAAGCGGAAGCCGGAATAGACCATCAGCGAGGAGCCCACCACCAGCACCGCATCCGCCTGCTGCA
Source organism: Stenotrophomonas sp. PA-6-5C (assembly GCF_021605635.1). NCBI lineage: Bacteria > Pseudomonadati > Pseudomonadota > Gammaproteobacteria > Lysobacterales > Lysobacteraceae > Stenotrophomonas > Stenotrophomonas sp. PA-6-5C. The sequence goes on along the minus strand of NZ_WKEE01000008.1, from coordinate 1,067 downwards.
GGTGGTCGTGCACGGCATCCACACGCTCACGCGGCACGTTTTCGCCGAAGAACACCACGTCCGGCTTCAGCAGGCCGCCGCAGTGCGGGCAGTCCGGCACCGCGAACGTCGAGAAGTCGGTTTCCAGGTCGGCGTCGCCGTCGGGCGCGATACCGGCCTCCAGCGATTCCCAGCCGGGGTTGGCGTCCAGCAGCTGCTGCTGGAAGCCCTCACGCTCGCTGCGACGTTCGCAGCCCATGCAGCGCACCAGATCCAGGCGGCCGTGCAGGTCGATCACGTTGCGGCTGCCGGCACGCTGGTGCAGGCCATCCACGTTCTGGGTCAGCAGTACCTGCAGCTTGCCGCTGCCCTCCAGTGCGGCCAGCGCCTGGTGCGTGCCGTTGGGCCGGGCCTGGCCGAAGCGCGGCCAGCCCAGCAGGCTGCGCGCCCAGTAACGCTGGCGGGTGGCGGCCTCGCCCATGAAGGCCTGGTAGGTCACCGGCGGCGTGCGCTTCCACTGGCCATCGGCATCGCGGTAATCGGGAATGCCCGAGGCGGTGCTGCAGCCGGCGCCGGTCAGCACGAACAGCCGTTGGGCGCGGTCGATGAAGTCGGTGAGCGGCGGGGTCATGACAGCCAGATGGGGGCGCGCGGGCGCCCCCGCAAGCGTGGGCTCAGGCGGCCGGCGCGCCGGGCAGCTGCGGCACGGTCACCGGGTGGCCATCCTCGCCCAGGGCGATCATCACGAAGTGGCCGCGGGTGCACAGCTTGCGCTCGCCGCTGTGCAGGTCCTCGGCGATCAGCTCCACCTCGACCTTCATCGAGCTGCGGCCGACCTCGACGATGCGGCCGATGGTCTCCACCATCTGGCCGATGCGGATCGGCAGCTTGAAATCGACCTGGTCGCTGCGCGCGGTCACCACGGTGCGGCGCGAGTAGCGGGCGGCGGCCAGGAAGGCGGCCTTGTCCATCCATGCCAGCGCCTGGCCACCGAACAGGGTGCCCATGTGATTGGTGTGGTTGGGGAAGACGATTTCGGCCATGCGCACTTCGGTCGGCGGCACGGTCTCGGGGATGGGGGTCATGGG